>NZ_JBKHUP010000072.1:0-42683 GCF_046565525.1 Coleofasciculus sp.
TGGGTTGCGGTTGGGGATTGGGTTGCGGTTGGGGATTGGGTTGCGGTTGGGGATTGGGTTGCGGTTGGGGATTGGGTTGCGGTTGGGGATTGGGTATGGGGTTGGTTTGGTTAGGTGTGATCTGAACCTGACCCATATCGCCTGGTGGGAGAGCATCTTGGTTGATATTGACTGGTGTAATCGAACCCCCTGCTGTCAAGGTTACGTCGCCTGAATTACCTTGTCCTTGTTCACTGGCATCTATACCATTAATGCTAATATTACCTCCGGCTGTTACTGTTACAGAACCCGCATCACCCTGTCCTTTATCACTGGTGTTGATAGTGTCAGTCGTAATATTTCCTTGAGCCAACAGATTTACAAAACCAGAATCGTCTCCACTACCCATACTTGTAGTCGCCGTTATAGTGTCTGTAATAATGTCACCCGTGGCAAACAATATTACAGGACCTGCATCAGCTTGGTTAAGTACAGAAACTTCATCGGAAGTGTTAATATTTCCTACATTGATACTTCCTGGTGGCAGCGATAACGGCGATCCTGGTGTTTGAAAATTGGTTGATCCTTCAGTTGCAGGAACGTTAGTAGAAGTTACCGCATCCAACCCAGCTCGCAAAATCAGGGTTGGTTGACTGGTCAAAAGCTGCAAATCTGAATTAGAAATTCCTGCATTAGCATCAAGAGAATCATCGGGTCTAGTAATCGTAATATTGCCCCCCTGGATACTACCTGTCGCCTCTACCAAAAGGGCTGCACCTGTATAATCTCCAAACTCAACATCACCATCGACCCGAATAATTGGGTCGTAAAGGCTAACAAAATCACCTGGCTCACCGGACAAATTGAGAATCGAGAAATTTCTCCCACTAGCAAAGTGAGCATCGCCAGAAATATTGCCATCGCTGACTAAACTGAGATTACCACCACTTTGAAACGGTGTCTGCGGATGATTCAGCGCTAAGATATCAATACCCTGATTCCCTTGAATGTAGAGATTTCCTCCAGCTTGGGCAAGAAACGGATTGACCACACTATCTCGCACCCGTACTGTATTGTTTGCCAGCAGATTCAAATCTCCCGTTGTCTGTAACTGACTCTCCACTAAGGTAAGATTATGCTGAGCTGACAGTGTAGCCGTCTGGGAATTCACATCACGCGCCACAATATCCCCATTTTCCACAGCGATACCCGATCCCACTAATTGGACGTCTCCATTACCATTCACCTGCAAACCAGGTATCTGCCCACTCCCGGTTAACAACTGAGGTAAATTTAGAGGAGTCAATGGGATTGAAGCAGAGGGTTGAACCTCTAAACTCAGAACATGTCCAGCTTGGCTAATCCGCACCATACTCTCACCAGGGACAGTTGTCACACTAATTTCTCCGCCTAGTGCTGTTAAGCTACCCGTACTGACAACCGTACCCCCAATTAAGCTTAAATCTTGTCCGGGTTCTACTGCCAAATTACCCGCGTTCACAATTGACCCAGGATTTGTGGTATTAAAGGTAAAAGCACTGGGTTGACCAATTAATGCAGCATAATTATTTGCCCCTTGTGCATTAAACCAATTATCGCCAAAACCAATACCCGTAGCCGTCGTAGCGGTAAAGGATGCGGGAACATTAAGTTGGGCATTTTCACCAAATACAATACCCGCAGGATTTATTAAAAATAGATTAGAATTTCCCCCAGTCACTTGCAGCAACCCATTAATGACGGAAGGGTCGCCACCTGTCACACGAGACAGAATATTTTTGATATTAGGATCAGAAATAAAATTAGCGGTTTGGTTCGCGTCTAAACCAAACTCGCTGAAGCTATGAAAACGATTTGCGCCATCCCCAGAGGTTTGCCCCCCGGTAATGTCAAACTGATCGCCATTGGATGTGACAACCGTTCCCGTCCCATCTGGCGCTTCAACAACTGATTGAGCTAACCCCCCCGTTGGTAAACTTGCTAGGAGTAACGTCAACAGTAGATACTGGATTCGTTTACCTTTTTTTTTGGTCATGGCGAATAGATTGGCAACCACCAGCCAGTAATTTGTCAATACTGTTGTGTTCATCTTGTCTGTCATTGGTTGTTGCCTATTTTAGGGTCAGGACTAATCAGAATTAATGACGGTTTTATCAGCTCTTGGGTTTCCTCATATTTTAGCAATTAATAGAGCAAGTTTGATTCATGATTCTACTTCATAGAAGCTTAATAAATTAGATTCTTTGTGAAGCTGCAGCCCTAGAATTAAAGTGCGATATCGTTTTTTTAGTCGCCCCTAAAAATATTATAAATAATTATCAGACTTGTGGGACTTTTGAGGCGCATCCCCTTTGGCTGAATTTGTCCCGTGGATATCTTGGCAATTTTCGGATGACTGAACCTTCGCAGCACAAGTTTTCCACTATCCAGGTTGAGTGTTGCTTGTACTCGCTTCTATCCCAGCACAAGTTTACGTTAAACTATATTATTTTAATGTATAACAAAGTTAGATTGTGCAATAAACAGTGAAAAATTATATACTGGAATATGTTGAAGCATTAAAATTTAGGGCTGATGAAACTAAAAGGGCGGGTCACGGCTTATTTACCGGAAGAAATCCAGAGAGCCTTAGAACAGTGGGCAGAGGAAGAAAGTCGGTCACTGAGTAGCCTAGCGACCTACTTGTTAACTCAGGCTGTCAAAGAGCGTCAACAACAACAAAACCAATCGAATTAGTGCAGTCGGCGCGAAAAAAGCCGACAGGTTGGGCAGTTTTGTTTTGTGGCGGTAGTTTATGGTCGCGGTGAGTTCTGAAAGTTCAAAACTTGACATCCTCACCGTCCTTGTAGGACGGTGATTCCCTACCAGGTCAAAGTTTTGGATAACCATCTATCAGCCAATTGACGTAAAAGATTAAGAAGTTTTGCTGAGGCTAGAACCCATCCTCAGAAGACACAATAGCATGTAGGGACAAATCAGAACCTGAATGGTTTAGGGCTTGGGTATGATGTTTGAGGAACTAGCACGCGACCTCAAACATCATGCACAAGCCCTCTCTCTCTTTACTGATTAGGCTCAGGCTAGGCGGGCTAGTTCGACTGGACTGGCTGGTTAAACTCTAGCAGGGATTGAGTTCCAGGGAAATAGGTTGCCCAAAACGAAACAATAGGACGTCGTTTCCAGTTCTGACGACTCACTTGTAGCAACAAAATGGGGGCGATCGCGTTATTATGTTGCCCAACAATCGTCACGGCGACATCAGTGACCAAAATATCGCCATCGAAACTGCGTTGTGCGGCGGCTCGAGCAACGGCTTCAGCGCGGCGGAGAAAGTTGGCGTAAGTTTCCTCTGGCTGACTGTTCAGAGGCACTTCCACTCGCGCTGTGTAAGCACAAGCCATCTCAGGAGCGATCGCGGCTGTCATCAGCCAACTGATACTGGTACAACCGAACAACACCCATAAACCGAGGGGCGCAATTTGTTTTCGGGCAATTGACTGGATCATCGGGGTAGACGAGGAGTTGAATGAAACAGAAATTTTAACAGCACAAGCTTGATCAGATAACCGCTAAAAAATATCTATGCAAAACGGGAGCATGATACGCCGTCACACGGTATAACGACTTCCTGTCGGATTCTCACCGACCTCTCCAAGCTCCCCGAAAGGATTGTCAACAGCCGATATCGCTTCATCCTCCGCAGGAGAATGAAAGCCCCGTACTGGGCGTAACCTGGAGTAGACTGTCAGTCTAGGCTGGAAAAAAGAATGGCGAGATGAGCCTTTGGCTCGTTTCGCCACTGACCGCCAGTCTGACCAAACGTGCTTCCGTGGTTCCGTTCCTTGGTAGGCTGATTTGGCTGGCAGTCTTTCTGATAGACCCATCCCACGTCGCGCTAACACCAAAGCAGCAGCCGTGGCACTATTCATGCCATACATAGACATGAACTTCACTAATCCAATCCAGCTACTGTAGGCTGGATTCACTTGAATAACCTGGATACCTAACTTAAAGCACCTGGCTTTAAGTAATTGAAGGAATTTGGAGTAGGCAAAGTTACTCAACATACGGCATGCCCTTGCATTTAGTTCGCGCAATCGTTTTTTCTTTTCCGTAAAATCGAGTTTTTCGACAACAATGGGACGCTTATGCTCCAAGGCTAACGTAGTCAAGTCAGTAATGACATCAACCAGAATAGCCTCAGTGCGTCCCTTGGGCTGAGATTGAATATTGACCTTGAGAGGACCAAAGCCGTCTAGATTCCCATCCTGATCAGTCATTGCCCAGCCAATGCAGTTGGGGTTAAGGTCTACACCGATGGCTCCCCAAGAAACGGGGGCACTTATCCTGGGAGCGGGTTCAACATCAAAAGTGATATGGATTTCCCACTCCGTTAAACTTTTCTGGATGAATCGATAGGTTAAGGCTTGTCGGTTATACCAAGCTGTTGCCAATAAGTCTGTCCCATGTTTGGGTAATCGAATCGTCCATTGGATGTATTTTCCATATCGCTTTTCTAGGCCATAAGGAACTCGAATATGAAGGAACTTCCCAATTAGATCCAACTGGCAAATCTGATTCCCGTAAGATTCGTCTTTGGAACCAATCATCTCCACGGTATATTTATTGCCCAGATTTACGTGAACAGGAGCGGTTTTGCTCTGGGCGATTTTTTGCCTCAACTTGTGGGTGTACCGTTTCTTTTGATGAAGTTTAACTTGGGCTTGCCTGAACAGAGTTAAATGATGAGCGCACCGCATGGGGCAAGCGTCTGGGTATTTGGGTTTGAGGGACTTTGGCACTTTCTTCTTTTTCCCTCGGTTTACCTGTTCTACCGCTTGCAGATAATAGGAGTGCGCTTTAATTTTTTTTTCTAAATTCTTAATAACTTCCGTTGCGTGTTTGAGTTTGCCCTGAAGTTCCTCTAGATGATTGCTACGGCATTCTTTGACCGACTTAACTGCGCCTTCAACATAGGCAATAATACTGTTCGCTTGTCGCTTGTTGATGTTGTGGTTTTGCTGTAGTTGAGTATTAAGCTTTGACTTACTGGGAGGCTTTTGCTCTAAAAGTAGCTTTAGGCACTCAATCTTAGCATCATAGCCGAGTGTCGCCGCGTCATTCAAAAACGCCACCGCCCAAGGGTTGGTTGTTGTAGTGACATAAGTGCGGGATTCGCCTTGGGTCATGACAGGAGTAAAACCTATTATTTGTGTATCTTACAGAGATTTATCCGAGGAGTCAACAGCTTCACCCCTATCGACAACCACCGACCCATAGATTTTTCAGCCAAAACCTCCCTTGTCGATTATCGGTAAATCTAGGTATTTGCGCGACTGCTGCAAACCCTGCAAAGGCAGATTTTGATTAAATCTTCCCGTTGGAGACGATTTGAGGGTTATCCTGGCGCAAGGGTAAGGGAAGTAATAGAATGATTGTGTCCAAAACGTCTTGATCAAGACTGAAACATTAGTCATACAAGACGATAGCAAACCTGACCAAGTTCCCGCCGCCAACGTCGAAAACCCTCTCCCCATGGCAAATTACGCTTGTGTTGCAATTGGCATCAATCGCTATCAGTTTTTACCGCCCTTGAACTACGGACAGGCGGATGCTCAAGCCTTGTGGCAGTTTCTGGTGCAGCAAGCGGAGGGGTCATCCCAGGATTATTTATTACTAACCGATCATTCACCCCTGATTGATCGCCAATCCACCTATCCCACTCAGGACAATATTTGGCGCTGGCTGGAAGCGATTCGCCAACCCTCCCCGACGAACGGCAAAAATTCCTCGTCGAGGGGTTGGCGGTGGTTCTTTTTCAGTGGCTATGGTGTCTGTTGGCAACAAACCGATTACCTGATGCCCATTGATGGGAATCCACAGGATATTCCTCGGACTGGGATATCAATGCGATCGCTGCTGAGTTCTCTTAAGCCTCAAGGGGATGAAAACCTGCTGGTTCTGCTGGATATTAACCGATCGCCTGGACTGCAAGCCGGTAAAGCTGTTGGTGCCCAAACTGTGGAATTAGCCCGTCAGATGGGAATTACCCTGATCCTCTCAAGTCAACTGGGGCAATTTTCCCACGAAGCGACGGCGTTGCGGAATGGTTTGTTTAGCACCGCGTTACTGGAAGCTCTGGGCTACTATCAAAGGGATCTAACCCTAGCAAACTTAGAGCAGTATTTATGCGATCGCTTACCGGAGTTAAGTCAACACCACTGGCGACCTATACAGACGCCTTTAATGATCATCCCTTCACAGACAACCCGAAAACAGCTCATTTTGCCCCTGTCCCTGTCCGCTTCAGCCGAACAGAAAACGGCGACAACCATTGCCTCAACATTAACATCGGGTGACCCGACAAATGGCAAGTCAGCCTATCAGGAATCCTCTACTAATAATGGCGCAACAGTCCCTGTCTCCAAGTATGCCGTTGCCATACCGGACAAAAAACCGACCAACTCGTTAATACCCAAGGGTTTTGATGAACATCCCCAGTCAATAAAAGCTTTGGTTAAAGCGCCTGATTCAGCTTCACAGGAGGATAAGCCAGACAATCAATGGAAACAATGGCTGCTGCGAGTGGGTGGACTGATACTGGTTTTGGTACTGATGCTAGTCACTCTCAAGATTCTCAACCGCCAAACTGGGACAAGTCCCCAGATCATCGAGTCTGTACCAGAAACCCAACCCAACGCCGATGAAGAGACTGTCGGTTCAGTGGGTCAAACTCCCGTCGCCTCACCAGAACCTACCCCTTCGCCGCTTCCCCCCTCACCCGTGGAAAATCAGGCTATCGCACCGACTTCTGAGGTTAAGCCCAGGGAACAGCCCCTAGACTCACCCTCGCCCTCTGATCCAGAATCCATGCAAGCAAATCAACGAATTTTGGCACAAGCCAAAGGCACAATCCAACCCAATCAAGCCTCACTCTTCAGTCAAGCGATCGCCCAAGCCCAGAAAATTCAACCCGATGAACCCCTTTACCAGGAGGCGCAACAGGATATCCAGCGCTGGAGTCTGGTGATTCTCGATTTAGCCGAAGGACGTGCCAAACAAGGGAATTTTGCTTCTGCGATCGCGGCGGCAAAATTAGTTCCTTCTACCTATCCCTCGATTTATAATCAGGCGCAGTCGGCGGTTAAAACCTGGCAGACTCAAGCCCAACAGCAGCAGCAAAACCAAGGGCTTATTCAAACCGCTAAACAGCAACTGCGACCAAATCAAGCCTCTTCTTATAATCGCGCGATTAATACCTTGCGTCAAATTCCCGTCGGTCAACCGGGTTATGCTCAAGCGCAACAGTTAATTAACCAATGGAGTCGCCAGATTTATTTAATCGCCCATTCCCGCGCATGGCGGGGTCAGTTGTCACTGGCTAGACAAACCGCTGCCTTAGTTCCGCCGGGGACTCCATCATACCAAGCCGCGCAGCAGGCGATCGCACGGTGGCAGAATGGTCAACAGTAAGCTCTTCCCTTCTTCCCCTATCACAACTCTGATAGACTTACACCATCAACAAGTGGTAGCGTGGTAGCTCCCGTTTTGTAAACGGGGGAGTAAAGCGCTGATGGCAGCTTACTTGTTTGATTTTTTGTCAGTCCGACTTCATTCTATGTAATGACTAGCTTTTGTTCTGCTTTTGGGAATTTCCTCGTTTGAGTAAGGTTCCACAACCTAGTACAGTAGCTAAGCCTAGTAAAGTAGTTGGTTCAGGAACATTTTGGGAAACAGATTCGTACCTGAGATTATCAAAAGCAAATCGAGAATCATTGAAAGTTACTTCAGCACGTACAAAAGGTGTCGTGCTTTCAACACCTAAGAATCCACCAACAAAGTCAGGATCAGGAATTCCATCTGCGGAAATACTTCCCAGAGAAAAATTATTTGCATCGAATAGTTCTACAGTAGTAGCGTTAGGAACAAAACCGAAGAAATCATTTACGGCGAACCCATATCCTAGGCGGTTCTGTGGATTGGGAAATATTAATGATAGTACCCCAGCAGTAGTTCCCTCAATATTAGCTACAGCAAGCTATACATCAATCTTTACATGGCGCGAGTATAATCAGCACCTGCAATTAAAACCGAATTCCCTGCATCTGCGATCGCGTCTTCGCCTAATGCTTCACTTTGCTGGTTAAAATACACCTGTTGATACTCAGACATCGCCCGCTTCCCCCGCTCTACAGTGTGCTTCTGTTCTGGAATTCCTCTATTTTATGCCAATTCGCCTCTCAACCACCATTTTTCGGGGTACTAGTTACTCGTATGCGTAAACGTTTTCAGAGAAGCCGCCGCCTCTTCGGGTTTTCCTGAAGCGGGAAAGACTAAAATACTCTTAATTTTGGGATTATTAACCAGTTCTTTTAAGCGAGAAAACTGCTGATCGGAAATAGAAACTCCCGCATAGTTTTCGGCATAATTCAACTCCTCTTGAAAATTGTCGTCATTATAAACTTGAATAAAAACCCGATCAACATTCCAATTTTCCCAGTCTGCCGCAAAATAACGTTTACCCCAATACGGATTATGATGGCAAATATCGAAACTAACATTTGGGTTAGCTTGCTTCATATCCGCTATCATTTGCTGTACAAAAGTAGTCAAATGAGTCGTGCGATCAACTTTTCCGGGTAAGTCGGCATGATAACCCAGGTAATCATCCCACTGAACCGCATCAATAGTGGGATACTTTTGCACAAACTCGACTAATATATTTTTGAAAAAACTACCGACTTCTGGGAGTTCCACATCCAGTAAGTAGTGATCAATGCTGGGATAGGTTTTATCCACTCCAGGCACAATCCATCGTTTAGAAATTGCTGTGTCAAAAATCGGACTATTTTTATCGAGTTTAATCCCCTTCTCAAAATAGGCGTGAACTTGCATTCCCTGCTTGTGTGCCTCATCAATTAACCAGTCTAACCATTGCTCTTGAAATTTATTGGGACAACTTTTGTATCCAAAGGTTTGCTGCATGACCTCACTGTTATACATCGTGCAACCATTCCCCCACACGCCATGAATAATTGTATTGATGCCTTGAGCGCGATAATACCGAACTCGTTCGCGAATCATTTTTTCGCTAGCATTATTCGTGGCTTGATATCGACTTAAATAAATTCCCCGAATTTCTTTTTTCTGCCAAGGTGTTTGAGGTGATGGGGATGGATTTGGGGGTAGGGGTAATGGTGAAACTTGGGGACTAGTTGTCGGTGTCTGAGTGGGAGTAACTGACGCCACGGGAGAATTAACAATCGGTGCGTTGGGGATAGGCGCAGGAGGTAATGGCGGCGGAGTGGGTTGTTGATTATTAACCGCCGTGGGTTGTTGATTCGTTAGTGGATTATTTGGCAAAAATTGGCTAATCGCGACGAGATCGAGATGCCTAAAGCCCCAATAACCTACTCCTAACAAAACGAGGATTAATGAAATGGGTATCGAAGTACATCCACATCCTTTGTTTTCTTTTTTAGATGGCATGGTAACATTAGTTATTGTTTAATCATGACATGGCTTGGAGAAAGAGATTCCCGTTGCAGTTGGCTTAGGGGTGTGAGTCGCAACTGCCAGAAACCCCTTCCCCCCTACCCCTAGCTTAACCCACGGCTGAGTTGGTTGATTCCGGTTGCGATCGCGTCTTTATTGACCCTAACTCTATTGTGTCCCCTTTTTCGCGATCGCGTCTGGCTTTAAAATCTCTTTTTTGGGGCATAGAAAAATCGAATTAAAATCAGGTTTGGCATCAGTCAAGGTCAGGTTAAGCTAAAAATAGGGTGAGGAATGTCGGAAAAAATCTGCTTCTCGTACAGATTCGGCGAATTATAGGTTACCGAATTTCTGTGAGCAACAATTGCCACTCGATAACCAAAGATTTAGGAATGATTAAGGAAAGGGGTTGTCCACCTTTGAGGGGTATGGAAAGATTCAGAGATTCATCAGCTTGTAATTTGGCAAAGACATCGGTAACATCATACTGACCAACATTAGGTGCAGGCGCGGCTTGGGCAAAGACATCGGCGGCGGTGAGAAGTTTACCGTCTGCTGTGGTAATTTCCAGGAATTGGGGATGGGTAAACTCAGCCATACCCGGAAAGCCAACTAACCGCAGATTCAGGCGCGTTGTCTGACCTGGTATTATTGTTTTGAACAGAACCACCTGCCAAGTTCTTCCTGATTCATCTTTCAACGACTCCTGAGAGTGATAGCGCATAATTCCCGGCGCGTCTTGGTGTTGTCGAAGTACAGCGACGGCTGGCGGAGTTATGAACGTGGCTTGGAGCAGGAGTAATACCAGAAAAAATCTACCAAGCGCTAGAAGTTGAGAAAAGCATTGTTGAATAGGATAAACCATAAGTGCTAAAGATAAAGCCAACTCAAAGAAGTTTGAACATTTTTAAATTGTGCCATAGGAGAAAATCATCATGACCGGTCAAATTCCCAGCCAATCATCATTTTCATTGCAACTACGCGATCGCATCGAATATCCTGAAGGGGGTGTACTGAGTAAAGTTATTCATAAAGATGACAAATGTGACCACACGTTGTTCTGTCTAGCGGCTGACACGAGTATTTCTGAACATACGTCACCTCGTAACGCTACGATTAATGTGATTGAAGGAAAGGGTATCTTTACTTTGGAGGGTAAGGAGATTCCATTAGAACCGGGCGTTTTTATTTCCATGCAGGCTAATGCTCCCCACGCTTTAAAGGCTGAACAAAATTTGGCGTTTCTGTTAACGCTATGGAAAAATGACTGAGGATTAAACCAATTGGATTGTGTACCTGCACCCATCGAACTGCTTCACCCTCATCCCCAATTACGAAATGTCTTAGTTTATTCTGAAGGAACTGGAGAAACAGGGGCGACACTCATTGACAATGTGGATTTAGTCTGTTAAAGTTCATTTAAATTTTCTGGGATGGGGGGTTCGCGAATGGGAGCAGCCGCACTGACAGAATTTATGAGGAAGAAGGCGCTTTTAATTAAAACTGACTCTCAGTCTGATCCGTGTAAGAATACTATATGTCAAGTATTAAAGATGAAATGCCTCTCCTTGCCCGTCATGAAGGAGACTGGGTAGGAACTTACATCCTAGTTGATAATCAAGGAACGGTTCTTGACAAACATGAATCTCACTTAAGTTGTCAGTTCCCTGACACAGGTTCATATCATTATTATCAAATTAATCGCTATCACTGGTCTGACGGCAAACGGGAGGAGCATAAATTTCCTGCAATCTATCGGGATAAAGCCCTCTGGTTTGACACAGAACGCATTCAAGGGAAAGCCTGGGAAGTTGATTCGGCAACAATTATCCTACACTTTACCTACAAGACAATACCGGATAGTTATTTATATGAAATGATTCAACTGAGTCCCTGCAATAACCATCGCTCCCGCACCTGGCATTGGTTTAAAAGTCATCAACTCTTTCAACGCACATTGATTCAAGAAGAACGCAGATAAAATAGTCATTCGTCATTTGTCATACTCAAGGGAGTGAGAAGCAAGCTACGTCATTCGTCATAGCCATCCTCGCAGCCAATAAACGGCTGTACCAATATATTCCTTGATCGCGCGGGTTGTCTTATCTAAATTTTGAGTATCTGGCAAACCATTCAACAAAGTAGCTGCTAGACTACTATTCGATTCATTCAATTCTTGTTGAGTGACCAAAAAATCCGTCGGTGCTGGAATCGCCTCAATCCCCTGACGCAGAAAAATCCGTAGGGCGCGGGGCATGTGCATAGCGGAGGTAACTAATAGTACCTTTTGTATTCCTTGCTCCTGTAAAATTTGCCGCACATTGATAGCATTTTGGTGGGTGTTAAGTGACGCAGGATCTTGTAAAATAGCTGAGGGAGGAACGCCGATCATTTCTAAGATTACAGCCATATCTGCTGATTCCGGAGAACCCCCACCTCGCCACTCAATCCGTCCCCCAGAAGCAATAACTAAAGGCGCTTTGCCTTCCTGATAAAGCTGCGCCCCATAAAAAACGCGATCGCCTGCTTCATTTAAATCCGGTGCAGGGCGCGGCGGAAAAGCCGATCGAGTTGCCCCCCCCAAAACCACGATTGCCTCCGCCTGGGGTAATTCGGTAGGGGGGATATGCTGCCACTCTAGGGATTGAACCATGCTATTGGCAACCCAACCGTTACTGGTGACTAACAAGATAATCAATCCTAAGGCGATAGGTATGGGAACCCAACGGGGACGTTTCCAGGACAAGACTAACGCCACAACCATCAGTACGCAAGCGAGTCCTAATGGATATACAAATAGGGGGAGTAGCTTGGAGAGAAATAGAAACATACAGCAGGAAATTAAAAATACACAATTCAGATTTTATCAAGCCCTTGTGGTAAGGTTAAGAATATAGCAATTAAGCCCTATACTCTATAAAGCGGCTCACTAACCTCAAAAACAATGCAACAATAAAAGTAACCTAGACTTATTCTGAAGTGGAATGCTTCGCCCCGGCGACGCCGATATCTTAAATTTTCTTGAACAAATCCAGCTGGCTCGAAACGTCACGGCTGGTCTACGCTGCTATCGTCTGCGAACGATGTGCTTACATTTTGGACGGTGGCTGAAACTAGATAAAACCCAACTGCGCCAGCTTGTTTTCCTGAGTTACTGTCATGGCTTAGGAAAACTCAGCATTCCTGACTCGATTTTACTCAATCCCGGTTCGTTAAGTGAACAGGATTGGGTAAAAATTCGCGAGTATCCAGAAGTGTCTGCTTTAGTCTGCAAGCAACTTCCTGTGTTGAGAGAATTCGTCCCTCTAGTGCTATCTCATCAAGAACGACTCAATGGCACCGGCTATCCCAAAGGACTCGAGGGCGATGAAATTCCGTTTATTGTCCAAGTTTTCCAGCTTGTCAATATCGCTGATGCTATTATCAGTAAGCGACTCCATCGTACCCGGAATGAACCCCCAAGCGATCGCCCCTACTGGATGCAAGCCATAGAAGAGATTACCAAGGAGATGGAAGTCGGCGCACGAGATCCCAACTTATGCGAGAAGTTTTTCCGGTTTCTTGAGCTGTTCTATCAAGGCGGCGGGTGAAGGGAAGCTGGGGGAGCTGGGGGAGTTATCAGTTATCAGTGAGCAGTTATCAGTGATCAGGAGCAGGGGGAGCAGGGGGAGCAGGGGAAGCAGGGGAAGATGGGGAAGCTGGGAAGAGTTATGACAGTTGTAGGGGCGGGTTTTACTACTATCCTTTCTGACCTCACCCTGATGTGCCTAAACCCGCCCCGATTCGTAGACCAATAACAAAGAACCAATGTGGCAACAGATTTTGCCAGAGGTTGTACGAATAGCAAATGACAAGGGGTTGCTCTAAATTTCCTGTTCCCTGTTCCCTGCAATAACAATAAGCTATCGTAGAGGTTAAACTGGCACGATATACGGATGGTTGCCAATGAAAAAGTTTTTGTTACTGTGTTTGTTTGTCATTGGGCTAAGTTTTGCCCTTCTCAACTTTAAAGGGTTGGCAAATCAAGGGGAATTTGGCTCAATTGTACTGGATTTCCGGGAAGATATTCCCGCCACAGAGATTAGCGCTGAGGTGGACGCGATCGCACAAAAATACGGTGTGACGCCGCGACTCAATAGCGAATTCTCTGACGTTGACAATATTTACATTTTGGAGGGCGATAAGCAACTCCTGCGTCAGCTCAAACGCTCAGAACTGGCAAAGGACACGGAATATATTGAACCCAACTACATCTACAGTACGTTTTTTGTTCCCAACGACCCCAACTATAGCCAGCAATGGAATCTCCGCAGCATTAATGTGGAAGCCGCATGGGATGAAACGCGGGGAAGTGGGATTACAGTCGCGGTGATTGATACTGGGATTAGTCCAGTTCCTGATCTCAAAGATACCAAACTCGTCGAAGGGTACGACTTCGTAAACGATAAAGTTGACGCCTTCGATGATAATGGTCACGGGACTCACGTTGCCGGAACCATTGCCCAATCTACCAATAATAGTTACGGGGTTGCTGGCGTGGCGTATGAAGCCAGTCTCATGCCCTTAAAAGTATTGAGTGCGGGTGGCGGTGGTACGATTTCTGATATCGCGGAAGCGATTAAATTCGCCGCCGATAATGGCGCGGATGTGATCAATATGAGCTTGGGCGGTGGCGGTGAAAGTAAACTCATGCAAGAAGCAATCGACTATGCCTATAACAAAGGCGTCGCGATTATTGCCGCAGCAGGGAATGCCAACCAAAATTCCGCCTCCTATCCCGCCCGTTATCCCCATGTTCTGGGTGTTGCCGCTGTGGATTCGGCTGGCGTAAAAGCCCCCTATTCCAACTACGGTGCAGGGGTTGACATTTCTGCCCCTGGTGGTAGTGAAGCGGGTAAGATTGTCCAAGAAACCATTAATCCCAAAACCAAAACTGCCATGTTTTCCGGCTTTCAGGGAACCAGTATGGCAGCCCCCCACGTTGCTGGGGTAGCGGCTTTGGTAAAAGCCAGTGGGATCGATAATCCTGATGAAATATTCAGCGTTCTCCAACAATCCAGCCGCCCGGTTGAAGATGACCCCCTCAACCACTTTGGCGCTGGACAATTAGATGCCGCCGGTGCGGTGAAATTAGCGACGAAGGGACAAATTACCTTCCGTGATTTCTTCCGTTGGTTGCGCGATAATGGCTATCTCAATCTCCGGTTCTGGATTGATGGTGGTGCGGTTGCGCTGCTGCCGAAAGTTCTTATGGTTCTGGGTTCCTACCTCTTGGCGTGGTTCTTACGGACTTATTTGTCCTTTGGCTGGAGTTTGACCACGGGGTTAGTGGCTGGAAGTTCAGGATTATTCTTCCTGCGCGGCTTCTATATCTTTGACTTACCCCAGTGGCCCCTACGAGTCATGGGCAGTTCGATTCCAGAATTGGGTACAGCGATTCAAGGCAGTGGGTTATTAAATCCCATTTTTGCCAGCGTGCTGATTCCCTTTATCTTAGTGGCACTGTTCCTGGGACATCCCCAATGGAAATGGGTGGCGATTGGTTCAGCTTTAGGTGTTGCCAGTTGCTTAGCGGTGAGTGCGGTAATGTCTCCCAGTCTTCTGTGGTTAGGAAGTGGCATTGGGGCGCGTCTATTTTTAATGGCAAATGCTCTTTTGTGCTTTGGACTTGCCTATTTTGCCTCTAAAGAAGAAGGGAGATTTGCATGAGCATTAATGTAACGGGCAAAATCGAACACAAGGATATTGGCATGGGGGCTTGGGCTTTAGTTGCCGATTCTGGAGAAACCTATGAACTTCAGGATGCCCCCGATGAGTTACAGCAACCTAACCTGAAGGTGAAGGTGAAAGGAGAAGTGCGAGAAGATGTAATGACCACAGCAATGATTGGTCCTGTCCTCGAAGTAAAGTCCTTTGAAGTGATAGATTAAACTGAAAATCTAGGCTCTCCCGTAATTGATGTGATACCTAAAAACTGATCACATTAATAATTACGGGAGAGTTGCTTTTTAGGGGATAACTGACTTTATGGTAGGGGCACGGCATTGCCGTGCCCCTACAGGTAGCTTACTAAGATTGATAAGAACTTAGCTGTTCTTAGCTGTTCGCTTCATTACCCGCCCCTTCAGATAACCAATGCTACCAGACTAAATATTATTGAGCAGAGGGATAGATTGATTTAGCAATGAATACAGGCTTATTCTCGTATTCGGCTTCCAGTTGGCGTTTGACATCCAAATCCCAGGTTAAATCATAATCCCGTTCAAATTCAGCAGAGACAAAGGAACGTATCTCACCCGTCACGACGACATCTTCACCTTCGACCATGGTTCTCTCCGGTGCGACTAAGGTGAAGACCAATAAATCACCGCCACCCGCTAACTGATCTTCATCGAGGGTAAAGGTATTATTACTCCTAATCTCTTCCACTTCACCCTCTACAGCCACGGTTTTATTGTAGAATTGGCTAGGATTTTGGGTAATTTCTCCGGGTTTGGGTGCAAGTGCCAGTGATTCGGCAACAATCGCGGGTTTGTTTTCGTAGTCTGTATCGAATTGCAAGTCTAAGTCGAATTCTTCCTCAAACTCTACCATATTAAACTGGCGCACTTCACCGATGACTTGGACTTCAACATCGTCATCTTCTGGCAGGGTAAAGGGTTCGCCTGAGGTATTGACCACGATAATTTCATCACCGCCAAAAAACTCATCCTCTGAGATGGTAAAGGAGACATTATCCAGAACCTGTCTCACTTCGCCTCTGATTGTCACGGTTTGACCGATGAGTTGTTCGGTGTTCTCCTCGACTTCCTCCGCCGTCACGTTTTCTTCCTCTTGTCCAGCGGTGACAACCTCTTGCGTGGTGTCGGCGCAGGAGGGAAGTAGCACAGCTATTAGCGCTAAGGCGATCGCACTAGCAGGTAAGCTTTTACGATAGTGTTTAATAAACATGTATGAATGTCCTCTGAATAGTCAGCAAATCTTAGAAGTAAGGCTTCCACCCTTCATTCAAAGGCTTTTCTTGCGGCGACGCATCTTTCTGGTGGAGTAGCGATGAACTCTATCCCATGGATGATTTTGGCGAATAGGGAGATGGGGAAGCAGGGGGAGCAGAGGGAGCAGGGGGAGCAGGGGAAGCAGGGGGAGATATTTAATAAAGAAATGATCTAAACTGCTTGGGATATCTTATTGATCTTCCAGTTCCTGTCGATGACAAAAGAAAACAATCACGATTTAATCCGGGAAGCCGAAGCAACCCGTGTGCAGATACTCAGTGAAGCTCTACCTTACATCCAGCAGTTTGCCGGAAGGACAGTTGTGGTGAAGTATGGGGGGGCGGCGATGAAGGATAGCAACCTCAAAGATAAAGTGATTCGGGATGTTGTCTTCTTATCCTGTGTCGGCGTTCGTCCCGTCGTGGTTCACGGCGGGGGTCCAGAAATTAATAGCTGGTTGGATAAGCTGGGGATTGAACCACAATTCAAGGATGGGTTGCGGGTGACGGATGCGCCTACGATGGATGTTGTGGAGATGGTTCTCGTGGGTCGAGTTAATAAGGAGTTAGTCTCTTTGATTAACCGGGCTGGGGGTTTAGCCGTGGGACTTTGCGGTAAGGACGGGAATTTAATCAAAGCCCGTCCCGAAGGGCGCAAGGGGATTGGCTTTGTCGGAGAAGTCAGCAGTGTTGATATTAAACTGGTGGACTCTTTGGTCAAAAGTGGCTACATTCCAGTTGTGTCAAGTGTTTCAGCCGATGATACAGGTCAAGCCTATAATATCAACGCTGATACCGTTGCTGGTGAAATAGCAGCCGCTTTGGGAGCAGAAAAGTTAATTTTGCTCACCGATACTCCTGGGATTTTGCAGGATTACCAAGACCCCTCCACTCTAATGGCTAAGCTGGATATCCAACAAGCACGAGAGTTAATGGTATCGGGCGTTGTGGCTGGCGGTATGATACCTAAGGTCAACTGTTGTGTGCGATCGCTGGCTCAGGGGGTACGGGCGGCTCATATTATTGATGGTCGAATTCCCCACGCCCTACTTTTAGAAATTTTTACCAATAAAGGAATTGGTTCTATGATTGTGGCATCTGAATTTACGACTTAGCACTGCTTAGCTTCAACTATCCACCAGTCAAAATTATTCCCAGACGTGCCCTATTAGTCTGGAACATTGCTTCCCTTAGAGGGGCGGGTTTAGTCAAGTTATCGGACATCGACAAAACGTTATCGGTAAAACCCGCCCCTATGATTTGGTGTTTGGTATGTGGAAGGTTACTTACTTCTGTTTAATAATCCCGTCAATGAAGTGGGGCGTTTCTGGGCACGCTTTCTCGCTTTAGCCTCTCGACGCTGTTTCGCCAGGCTTAATCCACTTAGCTTGACGGGTGGTTCCTCTGGCTCATCTTCTGGCTCATCTTGGGGTTCAGAGGGTACGGTACTCGGTTCATCTTTACTTTTCCACCAAGCTACAACCCAGCCGCCAGCAATTCCCCCAACAGCACCCACTAAAATACTGAAGGGAACCGAGTATCTCAATAAGAACAGGCATAGCAAAAATACTAACCATAGTCTCAGCGCGACTGGGAACCCATCTGAGAAACCTGGGAAAAGTTTATTCATTCCTTTATTCCTTTATTCTTTGCCGTTACATATTATCTTGAGAGGTTCATCCTACTAAGGTAGGATATTAATGAGACTGGCACGAAATAAACCTACCTATAGGTCTGCATAGATACTATGTTTCATTTACTCACCCTTTGTCCTTTTGTCAAGGGGAAATTTTTAAATATTGTGTGAAGATAGAATACATTGGCTTTGATAACAAAAATTTATACGTCAAGGGATTTGCCTGGTTAAAACGGTTAAGTTTATTTAAGGATTGTAAATATATTTTACGAATATTCAGGCAGCTTCATCAACGTACATTGAGCGAAGGTTTTCAACTCCTCATATATGTAAACTTTTTCTTAACAACTATTTAAATTAATAATAACTTAATTTCTTTATTTATGTAAAGTTTTTGTGAACCTGGCAAAAAACCAGGAATTTAAATTATAAATCACTGTATTCTAAATATTAAGATACAGATTACCCCATTACTAATATGAATAAACTCTTAATAGCTGTGACTTTATCACTGTCTATTCTTCTAGAAGCTTTAGGAGGAAATTCGGTAGGCGCATTAACGATAAGAAGTTGGAACAGCGCCAATCAGCGTGGGGGTGATTTATTCAATGCCGGAAATGGCACATTCCAATATAGTGCATTCAGTTCTAGTCTTCTTGAACGTTCACATACTATCCTTAGTTCAGATGATTTTTTGTATAATTCTAACAATCAAAAAGCCTATTTAAATTTCATCGAGTCTAAACAATTGAGAATACCTGTTCCGGAAACATCAACGGTATTGGCTCTATTGACATTAGGAATTTGTGCTGTCGGAAACAAGTTCACTAAAAATTAAACACAGGTGTCAAGGCTAGCCAGTTTTTGGTTTAACGTTTCGCCTGTCATTTTGGGGTCATTTTTCGTCGGTATATTGATTCGGCTCTCCCGGATGCTTGGGTCAAAATGTAGCAAATCATACAAAAATTAATTTTAAATAAAGACTGAAAGCATTGTTCAGGCTCATAGGGGACATATCAGCGTTACCAGCACCCTGAGAAAGGGTTCGACGTTTCAAATTGCTCTATCCCTGATTCGAGCCATTCCCTCAACTTGACATCTTCCCAGGGGCATGGGGTGACAAGCTTGCTTGTTCATCAAAATTTGTGGCTTTCCTCCGCTCTGAGAGCGTCAGGTAAGCTGGGGAGGAAAGCCGTCCTCCATAAAGGTACAATCTAAAAAGGAATTTTATCGGGTTCGCTAGGTGGAAGTTACCTCATTTTGTACCATAGGTTGATAGGACAAGTTATCAAATCTAGATGACACCAAAGCGGTTCTTTGCAGAATCGCGTCCCTTTGGTATTCCCCATACCTGCCGATTGTTCTCGATCAATTGGGTATTGCGGCGATTTAATTCATAAAAAAGGGGATTTGTCAAGGGTTTGTTGCCAAGCTCAAGCTAAAAACTGCTTATCGCTTATTTGAATGATCATCAAAACTTCGGTGCTGGCTCACTTACTCCAAGCCATGCCCCAACTGCGGCAACAAGTATATTTCAAAGCGTCTTTGACCGCACTCTCCCATGCAATGGAAGATCAGGTCTTGGCTGGTTCGGAGCAGCCGTTGGTGATTGCCTGTTTTCAGCGAGAACGCTTCTATCGTCAGGAAGCCCATCGCTATCGGCGTATTGCTCAACGGACACCTCATGTCTATGTATTAGCCGCACCGGAAACTGATTTCAAGAATAGCTCAGAGCACCACGAAACCGTGGCATTTGATCCGGGCGATGGCTTAAGTCACGAGTGGCATTTAGTCGTAATTGGTTCGTACTATGCCAACTGTTTGATTTGCCGAGAAAAACCTGTGTCTGTCTCCAATAGCGTCAATGGCGAGATGGATACCTCTCGACGTTTTGAGGGAATTTGGACATTTGACCGAACGGTTAGTGCAAAAGCCGCCGAGTTGCTTCTGGATCGCATTGCCAGCTATCGACCTGAATTAGCGGATAAAATCGAACAGGCAAAAGCTCAGTATATTGGCGACTCATTAGGGGTAAGTTCTCAATCAAGTCAAACCTCAGACGTGAATCCGCAAGACTCACCTAATCCAGATCCGTTTGTGCAGCGGTTGGTGACTTACTTACAAGCTGGTCAGTATAAACTCCTGAAAGCATATCGCTCGATCGCGGCTCAAGAACAACGAGAGCGTTTGGTAAATTCGATTAGCACGGCAATTCGGCGATCGCTCGATCCTCATGAAGTCCTAGAAATCGCGGTGCAAGAGTTAGGACGAGCCATGGGTTCCTGTCGCTGTCTGATTTATCGCTGTAAAGCAACGGATACTCAAGCTACGATTACCCATGAATACATGGAAACCCGAGGACGCGATCGCACCATCCTTTGCTCAACTTTAGGTAGCCCTTGGCCCCTAAAAGACAATTCTCTGTTTCAAGGAATTGTCGAACATCAAGAGTCCATTTCCGTAGAAGATACCCAAAACGATCCTCGGCTGAACCAAACACCGAGTAAAAGCGCCAATTCCCCGTCTTCTAACTTAAAGGAATTGGTGCAAACCTTTAGTATGCGCTCTTGGCTAATGGTTCCCGTATTATATCAGGGTCAGTTGTTGGGTATGGTTGAGTTACACCACTGTGGGGAAATCCCTTATCGGTGGAAGGATGAAGAACTCGCCCTCGTCGAAGCGATCGCGACTCAAGTGGGTGTCGCCTTAATCCAAGCTGAAGCCTATGCGAATCTGCAAGATTTGAACCAACAACTCGCAGCCCTTGACCGCACTCGTAGTAATTTAGTCGCAATCACGGGTCACGAACTCCGCACCCCCCTGTCAACCATTCAGGTTTGCCTAGAAAGTCTGGCTAGCGAGCCGGATATGTCGCCAGAATTGCGTCAAGTGATGCTCAATACCGCCCTTGATGACGCCGAACGTATGCGGAAACTGGTGCAAGACTTTCTCACCCTCTCCCGCCTAGAAAGTGGTCGTGTGGAATGGAATGTAGAAGCCATTTCTCTACAAGAGTGCATTGAGTTAGCCCTCAGCCGGATCAACGTCCATTGGTCACAGGAGCGGCGACCGAATATTATTAATCAAGTTCCTACCGATCTGCCCTTAGTCCAAGCAGATGGCGAGTGGCTGGTGGAAACCCTTGCCAAACTGCTAGACAATGCCTGCAAATTTACGTCCTCCCAAGGAGAAATCACAATTGGGATTCAAACCAATGGGAATTCTATGTTAAAAGTGACCGTAGCCGATACAGGGCGGGGTATTGAACCCAATCGCTTAGAAGATGTCTTTGATCGTTTTTATCAAGAAGAAGGGGCGCTGCGACGGACTACAGGCGGCACAGGCTTAGGTTTAGCAATTTGTCGCCAAATTGTCAAGGGGTGGGGCGGTAAAATTTGGGCAGACTCGGCGGGTAAAGACCAGGGTTGTCAGTTTCACTTTACGGTGCCAATGATTGCACCGACATCAAAATCCCAGCCATCTAAAGCGAAGGGAAAAGGTAGTCGTAAGGGGTCAAGAGTTAAGCGAAAGTGAATTGAGGATTACTCGGTTAGATCAAGTCTAGTGGTATGAATTATATTTTTTTAACGCAGAGTACGCAGAGGATATCGCAGAGGTACGCAGAGGAATTGAGCGGACTTGAATGAAAATTTTAGAGAATTTGGAAACAACTGGAAATCGAGGAGCTATCCCTATTTTTTTCTTAAATTTTATAGCAGGGATTATTTTTGATGATGGGCGTTTGGACTTCGTTCATCCAGGAATAATCCCAATCTGGTTCGGATTGTTCAGTTAGGGACACCATATCGCCCTGATAGTTTTGATTGATTTGAATGGCTTTAGAGTGCAAATGTTGAGGGACATAACACAAATCAACTGGCAATCCATGGACTAACAGAAATTCTGCTAATTGCTCAGAATGAATATATATGCCCTCTCGATGCAGACGTTGTAACATTTCCTTAAACGTGTGTCGGCGCTGATCAGTTTTTTGGGGGAATGGTAAGGGTGTGGGTAACATGCTGTGCTAAAACCTCAAGCCGTGCAGGAAATTTTGATGAATAAGGAATAACGAGTGATTTCAATAGCTGTAGTTCAACTCGGTTTAACTGCCATTCTTGCCTTCTATGTAGCCTGGAATTTAGGCGCCAATGATGTTGCTAATTCCATGGGAACATCAGTTGGCTCAAAAGCGGTTACTCTACGGCAAGCGCTAATTATTGCAGGTATTTTGGAGTTTACGGGTGCGGTTTTATTTGGTCAAGGGGTGGCGACAACGTTAGCAACGAAAGTTATTGATCCAACGTTATTTGCCCAAACGCCACAGGTGTTATTACTGGGGATGACTTCGGTGTTACTCGCTTGTGGTTTATGGTTACAAATTGCCACCAGTCTGGGATTACCTGTCGCATCATCCCATGCTGTGGTTGGCGCGATCGCAGGATTTTGTTGGGTGGCGATTGGGGTGCAGGCGGTAGACTGGGGAACGTTGGGTCGTATTTCGTTAACCTGGATTATTACACCCGTTATCAGTGGGATTTTAGCCGCCGGATTTTATAGTATTATCAATACCTCAATTTTAAGGCGAACGAATCCGATTGTTCGGTTACGGGAATGGATTCCTTGGCTAAGTGCTATTCTTTTGAGCATCTTTGGCGCGATTGTGATGCCAAGTTTATTTAATCGTCCTCTATTTTATGCTTTGCCAATTCCTGCTCATGATTTACCCATTATTACGGTTTCAATAGCGGCGATTGTCCTCAGTCTGATTAGTTGGAATCAGTTAGAAAGTGGTTCCTTAAATTTACCTGTTAATACTGAAGAATCGAGAGACAAAAGTATTCATAACGGGGAAACTGGGGAAGGGGAAATTGAAGCTAATATTGTCCCACCCCCTAATTCTGTGTCCCCCTTTCCCTCACCAATTGAGCAACAACTGGCGCGTTTCCAAGTTCTCAGCGCTTGTTTTGTGGCGTTTGCTCACGGTTCCAACGATGTCGGGAATGCGATCGCTCCCTTAGCTGTGATCGCGTATATCATTGCTACGGGTACGGTTCCACTCACTGCGTTTAATATTCCGTTGTGGATTCTTATCGTCGGTGGTGCGGGTATCGTTGCAGGTTTAGCCGTTTGGGGTAAAAAGGTGATTACTACCGTTGGGGAAAATATTATCCCTTTACAACCGAGTAGTGGATTTTGTGCCGAAATTGCCACGGCGACAACTGTTTTACTCGCTTCCCGCTTCGGCTTCCCGGTTTCTACCTCTCACGCCTTAGTGGGTGGTATTGTTGGCATTGGATTGATTCAAAATTGGCGCACAGTTCGCTTTCAAACCCTTAAATCCATTGCTCTGGCTTGGTTAATTACGCTACCCGCCGCCGCTAGTTTAGGGGCAATTATTTTTATCAGTTTACGTGGGATTTTTCTTTAGGCTCTTAAGCAAGGGCGGGTTTTGTTGCTCATTTATCGGCTTTTAATTAGCGTTAGTCCCTAAACCCGCCCCTACAATTGTCCATTTGATTGACTTTGTTCGAGGGAATGCTTATTCCTTAAACCTTATGTGCCTTCAGAATTATAGTGTAATGCTTGTACCCGACACTACTCTTGTCCCCATTGATTGACTTGCTCAACGGACAATCCTAAAGCCTCGGCAACCTGCTCAACACTCAAACCCATGTTTAAGAGTCGGGGAATCGCTTCCTGTTGGGCGCGTTGGGCATTCTCGACTCGCTGTTCGGCAGATTCTGCCCGTTGCTGTGCTGCTTCCGTCGGTGTGGGAATCCAGTTTCCTTGGGCGTCGTACCAGCGCAACCATTGTCGCTCTAATCCGCGATAGTCTCCGAACCACAATCCGATTCCCAATTCTAGGGTGGGCAACCAGATTCTGGGTTCAGTGAGTTCCCGTTGCCGATAGCGATCGCCTTCTAACCAAAATACTCGCAATTCGTCAGTATAGCGGTCGAAGACGATGTAGTAGGGAATGGCTAAAATTTGCTCGTACACTTCCCATTTGGTTGGGGGTGAACCGCCGCGTTCCGTTTGTCCCAAGTCTTCCTGGCGAGTTCCTGGAGAGAGTAATTCGATTGCGACGATAGGGCGAACTCCTTCTTGCCAAATCACATAGCTCAAGCGCAGTTCCCGTTCTTCGTAGAGTCGAGGAACGCCCACTACAGCATACCAATCGGGTCGCTTGTACCAGTTGGGATGATTCACGTCATAGTAGAGATTCAAGTCACTCGCTACAAAGATGCGATCGCTCTGATAATTGGGTGGACAGAACGTGGCACTGCATAGTTCAGCTTGCCACAGATGGTACTCGTCGGGCAATCCAGATTCCTCCACAGATTCACTCTTGAGATCGTACATCGTGGGCAGGGTTTCTCTGGGAGAACGAGGGGGATCAGTTTGTTCGATAAAGGGTTTAGTAATGGACATAGACAACGCGATCGCTTTCTCTGGTTAGTATTGTAACAATTACCTTGTGTCCAGGACATGGGAAGGGCGGGTTTAGTCGAGTTATCGGTTGTTTCCAGAACGTTATCGGTTAAACCCGCCCCTACACCTTGGATTCCTCTTGCTGTATTGGAAAGAGGATATCAGGGTTGAATTCCTATCACTAGGCAAACTTTATCAACAGTGGATTGAGGGGAATGCCAAGTTAGAAGCGATCGCCGAATTGCTTCTATTACCGTCTGATCCTTTACTGATGAGGCTTTCTCGTTAATCGTTAGCTGTTGTACAAGACGTTTGCTAATGTAGAACTCGAAGACGAGAAACCCGTTAACATTTGGGGATAACTGGATCGATTGTAGGCGTTGAGTCAAACGCGCGATCGCAGCTTGATTCAGTCCATCTGTACTAACAATTTGTAGGCGATTAGCTGTAGGCTGAGCTTCCCGATGCTCAACTTGCCAAAGCCTTGGAGCTTGCTTTGGAGCTATAGGTTGTGGTGATCCAAAGATGGAAGCTAACGAATCATCAGAACACTCATCCAGCCATCCTTCACATGACCCATCAAACTCATAGGTAGCTTCTACTTCTACATCGCCAAAAATTCCCTGATAGCTAATCCCTTCCGGCATTTCCACGGGGACTTGTACAGAGACAGAACCTTCTTTGGGATTGACGCGCACCTCATCGCTGACGGCAACAAAGGCAGTATATTGGCACAAGAGTTGATAGGTTAAGGCAGTATCGGTGACAGTCTCTACGCCAACTTTTGTCTCTCCCTTCACCATTTGATTCATCAAGTCTTTAATCCGGTTACGACCCCACAGTTGTGCAATGGCAGGATTTCCCGTATCCTCAAAGTTAAGCTCAAAACTCTGCTGGTACTGCTGTCCTCCGGCAATCGTTCCTGTTACTTCTAGCCTTCCCGGTAGAGCGTCTTTTTTGCGTCCAAATAGAACTAATGGCTGTTCAGCAAATAAATCAGGTGGAGTCGCCGGATAAATGATGGGAGGTTCACCCTCGCCTTGCCAGTACAGTTGAATATTCGTCAACACTGGGTTATTAATTTGCCCAAAGAACTGTTCAGCAACTTTATCAGTCGGCTCGTCGTAGCGGACAATCCGGGAAATTCCCCGTCCAATTTCAGCAATTCGATTCAGGAGAAAACGATTAACCGAACTTCCTGCACCAAAACTGTGCAGGCGATTCCCTAATTTTAAATGGCGTTGGATTTCTGCCAGAATTTGATTTTCGTTGCCAATATAACCGTCAGTTAACAGTACAATACTCCGCAATCGTCCCGGATCAACCTCTGGGAAGTTTAGCACCGCCTGAATCCCCCGCATCAGTTGAGTTCCGCCACTGGCGTTTAACTGATTAATATAATTCATGGCGCTGTTTCGGTTTTTTTCTGTATTCGCCAAAGGAACTGGTGAAAGTTGGCGGGTGGTATCCGAGAAATCGATAATGGTGAAGGTATCGTGGGGATTGAGTCCCTGGATAAAGCGGCGCATTAATTCTTGACATTTGTTTAAAGGTTCACCGCTTTGAGAACCTGATGTGTCAATCAAAAATACCACATCTTTGGGGACTAATTGATCGGGGTTATACTCAATCGCTGGAATCAAATAAACCGCAAAATATCCGCCGTGATTGTCGGTTTGAGATAATACTGTGGTTTGCCTGCGATCGCCTGCGACTTGATAGCGTAAAATTAGGTCTTTATTGGGAATTGTGTCTCGTTGAGATAGCGTGACTCGCATTCGCTGATCTTGGCGCTCAATTTGAATCTGATGTGAGGGTGAATGCACCTCTTTAATCTCAACCCCAGCCTCAATATCTACAGTCACATTAATATCATGTCCAGAACGAGTTCCGGGAGGTAGAATTAGCGCATTTAAGCGAGACGCATCTGGCACTAAATCGGTGTCTTTATTCAGTGTCATCGGTGCAGGTGCTGAACCCCCACCTGTGGTATTCTCATCAATCGTGGTTCCAGGAATATAACGAGGTCTTACAACCATAGGGAAGACAAACTCGTAATTTCCCCCAACAAATTTTAGGCTATCAGTGTAGCGAATTATGACATCAATTTGCTCACCGGGTTGGATGTTAGCCAGGGATTGGGTAAAAATGTTCGCCCGTTCCTGTTCTAGCAATCCGGCGGTGCGTCCTTGCTTTTTGGCTTGTTCGTAAATGGCTACCGCTTCTTGGCGTTTCTTAATGTTACCTTTAATTGTGCGATCGCCGATGCGAATCTCCATATTATCAACAGCGGCTTCATCGGGTAAGGGGAAGATGTAGGTGGCTTCTAGGGGAGTGGAAAAAGGATTCTCAAAGGTTTGTTTTACCTCCACCCGCGAGATATTTCCCGTCACCTTGGCTTGTACGTCAGTATGCTTCAGGGGAAAGACTAGGGGGTTTCCTTTTTCAGATTGAACGTATAAACCACCTAAGTTTGGTGATGGGGATGGAAGAGGTGATTTAGCCTTTTTGGTCTTATATTTCATTTTCCATTGACCTTGTTTTTTAAGCAGGTAGTATTTTGCACTAACATTGGGATCAAAAACAATCTCATCTTCATCTTCAAGATCATGGACTTGACATTTTTGTCCATTAGCCAATAGTCCATTAGCACTTTGCTTGCCTTTGGCATTACCATCGACAACTTTGTATACATAACTGCCATCATCTATAATTTGTCGAATTAATGTTGCATGGTGGCGAGACATAAACATTGAGTGGATGCGGATATCGCATTGTGGATCTCTACCTAGGGAGTAGACCCTTTGACTCAACCTTTGACTCAGTAATTGACTCAGTAGAGGTTGTGGTATCGTATCTCTACCCGATGGGGCTGATACCAAATCCGGGTTAGCCACCCCCTTTATAATCTAGTCCGCGCAGGCGGACGAAAGTTTGTGTAGCAGCGATTTCAATCGCCTCCTCTTGCTGGAGTTTAGACCAAATCCGAAACTACATATAGGGGGTGAGCAACGCTTACCTTCCCCATTTAATTTTGATTATTATTCTCATACACAGACGACCAAGAATTCAAATACATGGCTTAGTTTTCAGGGTATGTGGCGCAACGAAGGGAGGTAAGTTTAACAAAATACTTATGTCCAAGGGGATGTTGAGCGTAAGACGAAAATCATAAACTATACAAAGTTTTTACCAAGATTCAAGGGGTTTAGCTGTGCTTGGATTGTTTTTGCCCAGAAAATAGCCACCATAGAGAGTATACCTGAAAATCGCACACTCTTCTCACAATTGCCGTAACCCCTGAAAAATCGTAGCTTTTTCCCAAAAAGAGGTAAAAAACGAGCAATTATGACGTTTTGTTGAGACAAGACTCTGATTGAAAAATTTAAACCGTTCTGGGTGAAAGAATCGTTTAACTTATCAGAACTTGACAAATTGAGCCGAAATGACATCGAGTCAAGGGAAGCATAACAGTAGCGAAGCCGAAAGAAAAAGCCAAGGGGTATCTAGTGAATCGTGATTATCAAAAGAAGTGCGATCGCCCAGGGATGATCGGCTCTAATTAGTCTAAAGTCCAAATTGCCGAAACCCTTGATATCCCGTAGGGTGGGCATTGCCCACCAGCCTTAAATCAGTATCATTATGTTACTTTTAATCGTGCGATCGCCAATGCGAATCTCCATGTCATCAATGGCGACTTCCTCCGCTAAAAAATGGAGGTGGCTTCTAGAATACTCAAGCTCAACCTTATTTTTGAAGTATGTGGTACTCAACAATTTGGTAAAAATAACTGCCATCGTCTCGAACTTGCCGGATTAATGTCGCATGTCTGCGGGAAGCAAACATTGTGAAGAGGCGGATGGGTGGATTGATTGGGCATGATAGTTCTCCAGTAGGGGCTTTGGTATCGTACCCCTACCCGATGTGGCATAAGACGGATTTGTTAGAATGTAGGTTCTTCAATCCCATTTCACTCCAGAAACAAACGTATTTGAACTAGTGATTAGCGAACCTCAAGCAGAATTTTTACTGTCTCAGTGTGAGACGTGGCTCGGCACAGAATTAAATAAACTTCGAGAACGTCTTAGAGGTGAACATGAACAGACGAGATCTCACTTATGGGAACTTATCGTGCTACATGCAACAGCTTCTGCGGTTATTTCAAGGCATCATAAGCAAGACGACTCAAATTCAGAAGTTTCATCTCTAATTCAGCCTGAGGGAGAGCAAGAAGCAGTTCCTGATATTTTCTTGCAGCCTGATGACTGTGATCCTTTTTGGGTAGAAGTTGCATATATTATCCCTCGTAACCAGCAACAAGAAACTGATATAAGGCTTTTTCCTTCTTGGGTGAGAGAAGAATTATCTAAAAGAAAGGTGGCTGATTCACAACACCTAAGAATCAGACTTAAGCCAGCCGATACTAGCAAAGATGTACAAGTACCGCCAAACAATTCCTGGGGACAGTTACTTAAGACAGATAAATGGAAAACCTTTGTAGCTGAGCTGGAATCGGGTAACTTCAAGTCAACTTTATGTCTTGAAGAAACTGAAAATACAAATTTAATTGTGATAATTGAAGGGATAGAACAAGGGGGTTTTGTCTCTTCATCCTTTCCAGCGCCAAATGTACCAAAATGCCCTAAAAGCCACCCAATTTATAAAAAAATTGAGGAAAAGGCAAAGCAAGCCAGCAAGTGGGCAAAATCTGGCAAAAAGTATAAACCGCTCGTTCTTTTTTTAGGTGCTTCTGAAAAGCTACATCAAATTAATGATAGCGGTACACCTTCTTCTATTAGCCCTAAACAAGCAGTATACTCCGCTCTAGCAGATACAGAACAGTGGGATTTGACAACAACTTTGAATGCCATAGGAACAGCACCTTGGCCTGGGACAAAAGCACGGAGACAAAGAGTCAAGGGTTCCAGGTTGATTTCGGCTGTGGTAATCGTCACGATTAAAAATGAATATTCTGGCTTAAGCTATGGATGCAGAAAACGAGCCAGTCAACCTATCGTTATCAAGAACCCTCATCCTGATGTAGAGTTAACGGCACAGCAGGAACAATTTCTTAATCAAATAAATCTTAATCAGGTTGAATATGGCTCTGGTTATGAAAGCTGGGAGGCACAACAAACACAGAGAATTCCTATAGCATCACAAAGATACAAGGAATGGGAAGGTAGTTTTGTTTTTAGCCCTGGATCAGATTTTTCTTTTAACATAGAGATTCCCTGCAATCTTGTGGCTCTGTTCCTAGCAGGAGATATTACCGCTTGTGAGGTTTGGGATGATCGAAAATCAGGCAGTGATGATTATCCAACTCTCAAAAAGCGAATAGGTGATTATCTGTGCTTGGCTACAGAAGTGAACCAACAAATAACCAATGTTAACTTTGTAAAAGTAGATCCTAAATTGAGAGAGCAATCACGCATTAGGTTAGAGTTTGGTGCATTCACTGCTTCTACAGAGCCTATTAATGATTCTCCTCAAGCCTACATAGAAACTGATGCTAGCGGTGCTTTTACACTCAAGCTTCCCCAGAACCTTATAACGCGCCTGTTAGCCGGAAAAATTACGGCTGGTGAAGTGTGGAATATTGATAATAATAAACAAATTAGTGATTTATTAAAAAATGCAGTGAGTAGAGGTCAAGAGATTATAGATGCAAAGCTCGTTCAGGTTAGTTCTGACCCTGAAAGTGAACCTGCACTCAGCTTAACCTTCAGCGCTCCTACCGACACGACAATACGTGAAGACAAAAAAATAATTCGTGAAGAAAAAAAGCGAAGAAAAAATAAAATATCAGAAAACTAGACAACAATGAATAGATAAATTAAACAGGAGTAGAACGAATTAAAACAGATGAAACCACTTTAACCGCCTGAATAACCCAAAACATTGAAGCCTTGGGAGTTGAATTATCGGATTAAATCTATGTTAAAAGAACTCCGGTTCAGTGACCATGCTCTGTTCAAACTTGACTTGTTAAGTCAACGAGGAATTGTAATTCACCAGGACTTTGTTATTGACACTATCCAGTCTCCGGATAGACGAGAATTAGGAGAAGGAGAAAAAATCACAGCACAAAAAAACTTAGATGAAAACTTAGTGTTACGAGTTGTTTATCGAGAATATGAGGCATTCATTTTAGTGATTACATTGTATCCAGGTAGGAGGAGCCGTTATGAAAAAAATTAGATACAGCAAAGATGTAGATGCACTTTTGATTGAGCTTTCAGAGGATGCGATCGCCTATGCAGAAGATGAAGGACGGATAATCCTTCACTACTCACTTAATGACCAGCTCGTGCTGATTGAGATTTTAGATTTCAAGCAGTCTATGTCTGAAGAGATGATTGCTGAACTTGTTTCAACATCTTGATTTTTATCAATTGCGATCGCAGCAAGGGTTAAAGAGCTACATATAATAGGGCACGATAGTATCGTGCCCCTACGAATGGTGCTTTAGATGCCAAGCCAGCGTAACTGTTGGACTTATTATTTCTTCCCTACCACTGCTATTATGGCATCGACGCTCTAGAGTCCCCTAGCTAAACTAGAATGAGTTGAGAATTGTATACAACAGAGCAATATGGATACGCCTCTTTTGGATAAGCTTATTGAACAACTAAAAATTATGCCTCAAGACTTGCAGTGGCGAGTGCTTGAATTTGCCCACGCTTTAGCTAGTTCAACAATTCAAGGTGTATCCGGGCGAGAATTACTACATTTCGCAGGTTCAATCCCACCCGATGATGTTAAGTTAATGCGCCAAGCAATAGAACAGGACTGTGAACAAGTTTATCTCAATGAGTGGTAGATAGTTATTAGACAATAGGGGGATATAAAACACCAGTAAACCTGCATTTTTACCGAATTAACCCATAACTAAAGTCCATAATTAATAGACAGTATAGGGATTTTAGTCCATTTTAATGGACTTGAGCTTTTAGCCAAGAACTTGAGTTCTTGGCAGATACTATCCTGACCGATCATGCTAATATGAATAACTCGCTCTGTGCATCCACAGAAGGATTAACTATTGTAGACCGAGCAAGGCAACGTCGCGGCTGGACGAAAACTAGCACCGCTTGTTGGTGGGAGGATGCACATACCTCCAGAGCGACTCTACGCCGCTTTTGGCGCGGGGAACGAATTCAACAGGATGCCTTTATTGCTATCTGTCAAGCTGTGGGTATCAGCGATTGGCAGGCGATCGCACAACTTCCCGAAAGCCTAAACCCTAATGTACCCGCACTTAAATCTCCCCTGATTGATTGGGATGAAGCGCCGGATCTGGATAATTTCTATGGACGAACTCAACCGTTAAATCAGTTAGAGGAGTGGATTACTACAGACAATTGTAAACTCGTGGCAATCGTTGGCATGGGTGGGATTGGCAAAACAGCCCTCACAGTTGCTCTATGCGATCGCGTCCAGTCTGACTTTGATTGTCTCTTATGGCGATCGCTAACTTACCAACCCTCCCTGCTAACGCTACTCGACAGTATCCTGAATACGTTGGAACCAACCGTTATTCAAGATATTCACTCAGGAATAAGGCAACTCAGACATCATTTACAACAGCGTCGCTGTCTACTGGTACTTGATGGACTCGATTCGGTTGTGTACAAGAAAGACGATATTGAGGAATACAGTAAATTGTTGCAATCCTTGAGCCTCAACCGCCATCAGAGTTGTATTCTAGTTACCAGTCGCGAACAACTACCTGGATTTGACGCGATCGCAGCTAACTCTAAATGGGTTCGCTGTTTAACCTTGCAAGGCTTAGAACAAGCTGATGCAATGGCATTACTGCAAGCCGGAGGATTCACCAGCAAAGAACCCGGACTATCGGCTCTGTGGCAACTGTACCGGGGTAATCCATTGGCATTGAAAACCATAATACCGCTGATTCAGTCGATTTTTGCCGGGAATGTAAACGCATTTCGCCGTCAGAATACTATCGTTGTAGGCGATCGCCTGGAAGCGTTGCTTAACCAGCAATTTGACAGGTTGTCTGAATCTGAGCTATCAATTGCCTACTGGTTAGCCATTTGGCAGGAACCAATCTCATTATGCCGATTGCAAAGCCATTTGCTCTATGCTTCTGATCTGAGTGCCGTTTTAACTGGAATTGCAGCTTTAGAGACGCGATCGCTCCTAGAAAAACGATTCAGCGCTGATGAACCCTCGTTTACTCTGCAACCCATGATGAATTCCCAAAGCGGATTGAGTATTACTCCCTCTGTGTCCTCTGTGTCCTCTGTGCCTCTGTGGTATATAAAAAGTATTCTTCCGCAAGAAAGTAAGCGGTACATGAAGAGACATCAAAAGACTTGACGCTCTACGTTTGCGTGGCTAAAATTCATCATCCGACTCAAAGCGGTGAGGTTAATCAAAGGTTAAATGCAAATGGGGCAACTAGACAATCAACCGGACAACGCGGAGAATCGAGAACAACAAGCCGCCGCCGATCTCTTGCAATCCATGACGGAGAGTATTGAAGGCATAGAGACATTGCGTCACAGTCTCATGACTCAGTTTACTCAGGAGATTGAGCGGCTACAACAAGAAAAAGCCCAGTTGACCGAGGAGATTAAAACGCTGCACGATCAACGACAGCAGCACTTGACTCAACAGCCAGAACTGGAGTCTGAGATTGCCCAAGCTTTAGCCAATCAACTGCAAGACTTACTCAGTCAGCGACTCAAACAACTCGCCCAGTCTTCAGAAACACTCTCCCTGGATCAGACGGTGGGAAATCATCAGCAAACCATCCAGGAAGTAGTCGCCTCCTTAGATAACACCCTGAGAATCACGTTTAGAACACTACAACAGGATCTCAATAGCTATCAAAGCTCAATTTCCCAACAGTTGAGCCAGATGTATAGTCTACAGGAACAAGGGTCGGTGATTCTAGAGACGCTGGTGAATCGACTCAAAGCTGAAATGCCTCCCCTATCCTCTACCCCTGAACCCCGTGCTCAAATCCCTCCCGCCGCCCCTAATCATCTAACGTTACCACCGCCTGATCAGGATGGATCTTCTCTTCCCTCTCATCAAGGTGAAATCGTCACGTCTGCGTCTCAATCACCTTTACCCGCTGTTGGGCCTACCCAGCTTCAAAGACGCCCGCAAAAACAATCCATGGGGAAACGGCTGGTTGGGTTAGTGCTGGTGTTGTTATCCTTGCTAGCTTTAGCATTTGAAAACGTTTTTGTCAATATTATTTTTAATGCCACAGCGATCACGGGATTCCCAGTAGGGGCTTGGTTACCAAGCCCCTACGGCGGTTTTTGGCTGCCGACCCTAGGGAATGCCTTACTGGTACTATGGTCACGCATGTTGGTGGTTGTACCGATGGCGGCAATTTTGAGTCGGGGGTTTTATCCGGGGGTGTGGCGAGATATTCAGCAGGTTGTGCGATCGCGCAATTGGGGTTTATTCGGTACTCTCGTATGTAGTGGGTTTTCGGTATTCTTATCCAAAGTATTGCTGTATTGGGCATTAGGAATCATTGCGCCCGGTGTTGCCGTGATTATTTTCTTTATCTATCCCATCGTGCTGTTACTACTGAGCGATCGCTTCAATCGATGGAGTCATTTCATTCCCTTCGCTATGGTGATTGCTGGGTTTGTGCTGACGACTTTACCCAGTGGTAGCGGGGAACTGTCACCATTTGGTGTTACCCTGGCATCAGGATCAGCGATCGCCTTTGCACTGCATTTGATGTTTATGCAAAACCTGGCAAAACAGCTTCATCCGATGCCAATTCTGTTGCTGAACTTAGCCATCGTCCTGATATTTTCCGCCTTGGGTGTAATGATATCCTTCCCAGCATCGTGGGGTTTGGTCTATGCGCCGAGTTTGGGGTCAAATCTAATGATTAGTGGTTTGGTTTTAGGCGGTGTTACTCTGATTAGTTATGTCTTCAACACCATGGGAATGAAGAGAGTTGGTGCAGCTAGTGCTTCGGTTTTGGGGGCTACCTTACCTGTGTTAACGGCATTGTTAGCTTGGATTCTGATTCAGAGTCCATTAACGGTTTCTCAAATTGTGGGTATGGTGCTGGTAACGATAGGAGTGGCAGCTTTAAGCATTTTAACCATTGTGCGGTAAGCGAAGCTATCCCGTAGGGAATCGCGCCATCCCAGAAGCAGGGAAACAATCTAATGTACCAGACGTGCCATGGCACGTCTGGGAGTAACGTTTGAATTTTGACCTCCATTTGAGCTCAGGATGCTGTGACAACGCGATCACGTCCTCCGGCGATCGCCAGATTTAGGGCTATCTGAGCCGCTTGCAGAACTTCCTTCGCCGTTTTACCATGTTCAGCAAAACTGGCTACCCCTACAGAAATTGTCACAGAACCCAAGGATTGACCCCGATATTCTAAACTGAGTTGCTGAATTCTCTGTCGCATTTGTTCGGCGCGTCGTTGGGTGACGGCTAACGCAGCTTCTGGCAATAATAGGAGAAATTGTTGACCGCCGTAACGACAGGCAATATCAGATGTCCGAATTTGGCTGGGCAATAAAAAACCAATCTCGCGTAACAGAAAATCAGCCATGGCTTGCCCAAATCTGTCATTTAACTGTTCCATCCCATCAATTTCCAATAAAATCACCCCGATAGGCTGGGGTTTACGTTGAGACTTGCGGATCTCTCGTTCCAAGCATTCTTCTAGATACCGTCGGTTATAAAGCTTCGTCAGCGGATCTCGAAACGTCTGGGTTTGCAGAGTTTCTCGGAGTTTTAAGTTGGCTAATGCCAAGCCAATATGCTTCGCCACTTTCTCCGCTAATTGTCGAGTTTGGGCAATTCGCCCCCGTTGGAGTGAACTGACGGACAGCAAACCCACCGCTTCTCCATGGGTAATCATGGGAACACAAAAGGTTTCCACGGCGGGAGAATTAGCGCGAATATGCTGGCAGTTTAAGCAATAATGAGTATCATCGACCAAATGAGCCTGTCCGCGTCGTAATGCTAGGCATTCGTGGGGCGAAAAGACTGAATCGCTCGTCAAGGGGATAGAACCCCAAGTCGCGATCGCCTCCAGTAAGTTTTTTGATGAGTTCATCACAAAAATCGCCCCAATCTCATGGGGAAAAAGTTGTCGAACTAAGGGTTCAATGGTTTTACATGCCTCTTCCACCGAATAACTTGATTGAAGTAAATCAATCAATTGTTCTAGTACAGGGGTATTTAATTGGCTTTGCATGCTTACGTGCGGTTTTAAACGGTGAGATGTCGTGATGCCCCTGATATCGGTTCTTCTATACTGGCATGACTGGTCTGTTGAAGCCACTCATCCGGTACGTTAGCTGGTTTAGCGTAGGGTTGACTACACAGGTAAGCTTGCCTTTCCCTGAAATCCGTTGTGGCGGCTGAAGCCCTGGATCATTGATAAAAGTCAATCGATTAAAAATTTAACGGGAATCAGCATGAGAACAAATACCACAACTCGACGCTGAAGCTTGTCAAGTTTTTTCAGTTGCTCAAGGGCAGGCATAAAAAGCATTGCCTGTAGTCAACTAAATTGAAAACCCCTGTAAACTGATCGGTTGATTACGAATTACGAATTCTGAGGAAAGATAGCCGCTTCCAGACTGACAAGAGCATCTTCCAGGTTGTCATTGACAATTTGCAGATCAAATTCATCCGCCGCCTCGATTTCAGCCTTGGCTCGTTCTAGGCGTCGCGCGATCGCATCCTCGCTATCCTGACCCCGCCGACGAATGCGCTGTTCGAGTTCTGCCACATTGGGGGGCACAATAAAAATACGTAAGGCGGTGGGAAAGGTTTGTTGAATTTGCCTTGCTCCCTCTAGTTCAATTTCTAAGAGAACAGACTCACCCCGTTGAATATGCTGTTCCACGGGTTTGCGGGGTGTACCATAATAATTTCCCGCATATTCTGCCCATTCTAATAACTCATTGGCGGTTACCATCTCCTGAAACCTATCCCGACTGACAAAATAATAATGCTGTCCCTGCACTTCGCTGGGACGCGGTGAACGGGTGGTGGTGGAAATCGATAGATACAGTTGCGGGTGTCGCTTTAAAAGTAAACGGACTAGAGTTCCTTTCCCCACGCCAGAAGGACCCGTTATTACAATAAGTCTGCCTGGTTTGCTCATCGGTTCCTTGTCGAATTAATTATGGTTAGTTGCTCCATCTTTGCCAATGACAAAGCGATGAGCAACCGTTTCGGGTTGAATCGCTGATAAAATAACATGACTAGAATCGGTAACGATGACGGCTCGAGTGCGCCGCCCATAGGTCGCATCAATCAGTTGCCCGCGATCACGGGCATCTGTAATGATACGCTTAATAGGGGCAGACTCTGGAGAAACGATTGCCACGACACGATTTGCCGAAACAATGTTACCAAAACCGATATTGATCAGTTGAATGTCCATGAAAAATTAACGGCAAAAGCCGCCTGAGGAGCGATTACGAGGGATTTGATTACAATGTTATCTACAAAAATTTAGGCTTACAAGGTTAAATCGCACAGAAAACCCTGATTTTCGGGTTTACCCGAAAAAAAGATTAGATTTGCTTGACATAAATTCGGCTTACTTGTCATCTGCTATTAAGTAGATACTCAGACGACAACGGACGCTTTCTTTGCACCAAACACCGTTACCAAGACAGAATCGGCATGCAACAGGTTGACTTTACGACCTTAACAGCCGCTTGTACACAGTTACAAGCTGGTTGGATACCAGGACGACTTGAACAAGTTTATCAGCGCGATCGCTATACCATTGCTCTATGCTTGCGAACGCTTCAAGGTAGAGGATGGCTGACAGTGGCTTGGCATCCCCAAGCCGCCCGAATTTGCTTGAGTGATCCGCCGCCTCGAATACCCGATACATTTACGTTTAGTGACCAACTGCGACATCAGTTAAATGGGTTGGCGCTGGTAGGGATTCAGTTCATTGCCCCTTGGGAGAGGGTGTTAGATTTGCAATTTGCCCGACGTCCCGGAGATCCGATTCTCTGGCATCTGTATGTGGAAATTATGGGTAAATATAGTAACGTTATTCTTACAGACGCTAAAAATATCATCGTCACAGCCGCCCATCAAGTTGGTCCCCAGCAATCCAGCGTCCGTCCCATTCAAACCGGTCAGCCTTACGAACATCCGCCGGCTTTGTTGGGTAATCTGCCCAGTTTGAGTGAGTCTCAAGAGCGTTGGCAGGAACGAGTTAGCTTAGTTCCAGGAGCGTTAAAACGGCAATTACTCAAGAGTTATCGGGGATTAAGTCCAGCACTGGTGCGTTCCATGATCCAAGCTGCCGATTTAGATCCCGAAGGGTCAACTGAAAGTTTAGGAACACAGCATTGGCAACGGCTGTTTCAGCGCTGGCAAGAATGGCTATGGGCGCTGGAGGATTGGGGAGCCGAGGTGCAGGGAACCAGAGTTGTAGGGGCGGGTTTTACAGATAACGTTTTGGAGAAAACTGATAACTTAACTAAACCCGCCCTTGTTGGGGAAGATGGGGTTGTAGGGGCGGGTTTTACGGATAACGTTTTGGAGAGAACTGATAACTTAACTAAACCCGCCCTTGTTGGGGAAGATGGGGGCGGGTTTAGTAACATTAGAGTGACAACAAATGATAATAGTGAAAAGAGCCCCTACAAACTCAAACCGGGTTGGACAGACGATGGATACAATGTTTTAGGTTGGGGTGTGGTTAAATCGGCTCCAACTGTCCAGGTTTTACTGCATCGTTACTATACTGACCAACTCAATCGACAAGAGTTTAGCCGACTGCATAACCAATTGCTCCAGAAGGTCAACAGTTTTTTAGTGCGATCGCGCTCCAAGGCGTTAGGCTTTGAACAACGGTTACAGCAATCGGAACAAGCGGATGAGTATCGTCAACAAGCTGACTTATTGATGGCGCATCTGCAAGATTGGCAACCGGGAATGAACCAGATGACGGTTCTGGACTTTGAAACCAATCAGCCATTGACGATTTCCTTAGATCCTGAAAAAAATGCGGTGCAAAATGCTCAAGCCCTCTATAAACGTCATCAAAAGCTGAAACGGGCGCGTCTGGCGGTTGTGCCTTTACTACAAGAGGTGCAAGCGGAAGTTGAGTATTTGGAACAGGTTGAGGCGTCTTTAGTTCAGATTGATCGCTACACCACGCCGGAAGATTTGCAGGCGTTACAGGAAATCCGCGAGGAGTTGATTGGACAAGGCTATTTGGATGTTCGGGATCAGCGTAGTCGTGATGTGACTGAAGCCTCGGAACCGTACCGATATCGCACACCGAGTGGGTTTGAATTGTTAATTGGTCGTAACAATCGCCAAAATGATCAGCTCACGTTTCGCAAGGCTGGGGATTATGACTTGTGGTTTCATACCCAAGAGATTGCTGGGAGTCATGTTTTATTACGGTTAGATCCGGGGGCTGTGGCAGATGAGGCGGATCTCCAGTTTGCCGCTGACTTAGCTGCCCATTATAGTCGAGGTCGTCAGAGTGATGTGGTTCCCGTGGTGTATACTGAGCCGAAGCATGTCTATAAGCCGAAGGGTGCTAAACCGGGGATGGCGATTTACAAGCGAGAACGGATATTGTGGGGGCGTCCTCAACAAGCTGAACACTATCGGACGGCAGATATTTCTGGATAAAAATGTAAAGTTTGATAAAAAACGTATTCTCTGTTACGATAAAAACATGAAGAAATCTTAAGCTGCACGCTTGGGAACGGGCAGCATATTTCCTCCCAGAACGACAACGAAACTAGTAGCACAAAAAAGACCATCTGTCAAGTTGATGGTCTTTTTCAGTTTTCATTGGTCATTCGTCCTTCGTCAACCTTTAACGATAGTGCCATTTGATCAAGACATACCGTAGGGTGGGCAATGCCCACCAGCCTTAATTCAGCGCCATTCTACTTACGGTAATGAGAGTGCCATTTGATAAAGGTTGCGTCGCGGCAGATTGGTGAGGTGAGATAATTGACGGGCGGCTTGCGATCGCGAAAGTCCTTGGTTGATGAGTTGGCTGAGTTCCGCTTTCAGGGCGGCTTCCGAGAGGACGGGGGATTCAGGGGGTGCGCCAGCGAGGATGAGGGTAAATTCGCCTTTGGGTTCGTGGTCGGTGTAGTATGCGATCGCGTCTTCAATTGTGCCTCGCCAGAACTGTTCATGTAATTTGGTTAATTCCCGTGCTAGGACGATTTGACGGGAAGGACTAAAGATGTTGGCGAAATCTTCCAGGGTTTGCTGGAGGCGGTAGGGTGATTCGTAAAAAATTAAGGTTCTCGATTCAGCCGCTAACACCTCCAACCGTTGTTGGCGTTCTTGACCACTGGCGGGTAAAAAACCTTCAAACACAAATCGGTCTGTGGGGAGTCCAGAGGCGCTGAGGGCGGTAATTCCCGCCGTAGCACCAGGGATGGGGATCACCGGGATTCCAGCTTCTATTGCCCCCTGGACGAGTTCATAACCGGGGTCAGATATACTGGGCATTCCCGCATCCGTAACCAGGGCGATAGTTTTTCCTGTGGTTAACTGATTCAGCAATTCAGGTAGACGCTGCTGGCGATTGTGCTGGTGGTAACTGATTTGGTTCGTTTTAATTTGAAAATGCTGCAACAGTTTTCCCGTATGACGGGTATCTTCGGCGGCGATAGTATCGACCGTTTGTAAGATGCGTACTGCCCGAAAGGTCATATCTTCTAGGTTGCCAATTGGCGTCCCGACAACATACAGTGTCCCCATTGGTCTAATTTCATACCTGCTAACTATGTTACTCTAGCTTTTTTTTGGGCTAGAATCGACAAAGACATTTTGAGTCGAAGTTACCAGAGGTGGGTAATCATGGCTCCGATATACTGGCGAAGTATTTCATGGAGTAGCGTAGCGGCGGTTTTGGTTCTAGGGAAAGATTAGACAGACGGCTAATTTATTTTTTCAGAACCTTATTTGGAGATTATGGTAAATTCAGTCAAACCAATCCAAAAAATTCTTTTTGGCAGTCCCGGTACGGGTAAAAGTTATCAGGTGCGCGAGATTGCCAAGCATCAACTAGGTATAGAATTTGATGAAGATACCAAAATTCTAAAGAATACGGTTAAAACGGTATTTCATCCTGAATATACTTATTCTGATTTTATGGGCAAGCTATTGCCGTACACGTATGGTAATTCGGTAGTTTACAAGTATTACCCCGGACATTTCCTACAGGCATTGGGTAAAGCATATCGAGGTTTAATTGAAAATCCCGAAGAAGAATATCTATTAGTAATTGATGAATTGAATCGAGGAAATGCTGCTGCTATTTTTGGATCAATATTTCAGTTATTAGATAGAGAAGATGATGGCTGGTCAACTTACGAAGTGGATATATCTGAGTTGGAACTGGTGGGTTTGTTTAATGCCATGGACTATAAAGCTAATATTACAGTTGATCGAGAGATACAGGTAGAAGGTACAATATTAGAAAAATTTTTTCGTTATGAATTAGAAAATAAATTAGGCAGCAATTCTGAGGATAGGGATAAAGTAAGAATGAGAATGTTGGAAAACTTAAAAGCTTATAAAATTAGCCTTCCTCCTAATTTATCCATTCTTGCTACCATCAATACCTCTGATGAGTCCATTTACTATCTAGACAGTGCTTTTAAGAGACGTTGGGATTGGAAGTATGTGGATGCTCCTAGTCAGGCTGACATAAGAAGTGAAGACGTAAGAAGTAAAAAGGTACCAGAGATAATATCACAAGCCATTTTGGAACTAGATAAGGGTGAGCATCTAGAGTGGTATCGATGTATTGTAGGCATCAATGAGTTTATCAAATCCCATCATCAAAGTATTACAAGAATAGAAGATAAACAAATTGGCTGGTGGTTTATCAAGCCTCATGATGGAAAAATTTCGCTGGATCAAGTAAAAGATAAAGTCATGTTCTATTTGTGGGATAGTGCATTTGCCAGAGACAAAAGACCTTTAGTAGAACTTTTCACAAAATTATTGAATGATATAAACTTAACTACTTATGCCGATTTCGTGAGGCATGCAGAAGAGTTTATAAAAAATATGCATGAGAGGGGATCTGCTTTAGAGTAGAAAGATGAGTTAGACGATATTCCAATTTCTTGAATAATGATAGATTTTAAAGAACTGCAATTAGAGGTTAATGAAACCTATTCGTTTGTAGGTATAAAAAGGCGAGAGTCCCAGATAATTTTCTGTTTGCCTAAAGGATTTGATCCAAGCTTGTTTACTACTTACGACAGCAAGCGAGACTTGTTTTTTCAGTTTTATAAGGTATTGAATCATTTTAAAGATATTTGCCTCCAGAAAGATGCTGATATCAAAACTCAGGATAGGGATGGTGTAATCAGAAATCAGGGAAGTATTCAGCGAATCAGTTTACCTGATGTTGAGATAGAAAAGAATATTTTTTACTCGAAGTTAGATCTGATTGATTCTATTCTCAACGCTTATGATGAGCTTAAAATATTGTCTTTGGCTGATAGGTTGGGAAAATCGGAGAAAATAGACTACAGCAAACTGCATTTATTTCTACACCATGCGGTGTATCTGGATAACGGCGCAGCACATATTGATGCTATGGCATTACCCCGGCAGATGGTGCATTACCAGCCCACTGATATCGTTGGTATGTACTGCTATATCCTGGTAGAGGTTAAGCAGCAGTTGCATGAAGAAGTTAGCGGTGAAGTTACTGCTTTAGCCGAACGGTTTAAGCACAAGTATATTAATGCCGAGTCTGGCTTATTTCATGATGAGTATAGCAGTCAAACTGTTGATAGTCTTAAAGATGCACTGGAATTAATTGATAGAAACACTGCCCTTAAAGATACAGATTACTGGTATTTTTATGATGCAATTGAGTTATTTTTGCATGGGGAGCTATCCCAACCTGATAAAGGAGAAATTTGGGGAATAGAGAACTTTTATAGCGTTTGGGAGTCGATGTGCCTGACGTACTTAGCAAAGACAGTATCACCCGAATATATTTTGCACTTAGATACCAGATTTCTCTCTAATGATGTAGCGTCATTAGCTACTAGTGGTCTGTCAAGCCAATTTTGACGGATAATAGAATTGTATATCTACCAATCCAGTTGACAAATGTGATATTAG
>NZ_JBKHUP010000073.1:0-41828 GCF_046565525.1 Coleofasciculus sp.
CAGATTAACTAAGTATGAAATGCGACAACTAAAGGAAGAGGCTACCAGGCGGGGAATGAGCAAGTCTGAGTTGATCAGAAGCTTGATAGCTCGTTTAAGAGCACCTTTGTAATTTGGTCATCTACGTCCCTCCGATGACCCGCCTCATATCCTACGCTTAAAAGACGTGGGTTTTACGGCGCTTCTATAAATAGGCTTAGCCCATCCCAGAGAAACTTGAGTCCGCCCAACGCTTCATTGGTTAATTGACCCTGGGAACTTTGTGAAGATAACTGTTCAACGGGAAGCCCCCGTTGTCTTGCCCAAGCCATGGCACCCTCGAACATCTGCTGCAAGCGCTCCAGGTATTGGGGTGCCTTAGGTTCCACGATTTCCGCACTCAATAGCAGTGCGCCGATGGCTAACCCAACAACGCTAGCCAGGACTACCATGACAATGACCAAGCTAAGCCAATGGGGTAAGTGACGGTTAAGCCAACATTGCAGGGGATGAACTAACACCGCGATGAAAAAGGCAAACGCCAAGGGTATCGTAATCGCACTGGTTGCCTTAAGAGCCGCGATCGCTAGGATAGTGGCAATGATCGCCAGTAAAATTTGAATCGTTTTTCCCGATACGCGCATAGGCACTGCTTGAGCGATCTCACTATTGTTGGCAACGATGCCTTCCCCTGTCATCTACCTCAAGACTTGAGTTGAAAATGCTGATGCTGTAAGTATCTAAGTTGAATGTATCAGGGATAGCTCCCGAAAAGCGCAGGAATTCGTTACAAGATAGCTCCCGAAAAGCGCAGGAATTCGTTACAATATATATTGAGACTCAAAGCGGTGACTACGTTTGTTTTCAGTATTCATAGGTTTTTCCCCTAAAGTATTGACAGGCTGTTCTCCGAAATCTTGGCTCTCGACACACTTTCTGATTGGGGAGAACATCAATCGATGTCAATTTATGTAGGCAATCTCGACTACTCCGTTACCTCGGAAGACCTTTCCGAAGTCTTTGCCGAGTACGGTACCGTCAAGCGGGTTCATTTGCCGACTGACCGCGAAACCGGCCGCCTGCGGGGGTTTGGCTTTGTGGAAATGGGGACAGAAGACGAAGAAGCCTCAGCAATTTCTGAGCTAAATGGCGCTGAATGGATGGGTCGTGAACTCAAGGTCAATCAAGCGCGACCTCGTGAAGATGGTGAAAAAAGAGGCTCTTTTGGTGGTGGTGGCGGTCGTAGAAACAACCGCTTCTAGACTTTGAGTTGACTTTGGCGCTTATGTGTGAATCTACAGAAGCGTTTTGTTGTATTGATGGAGACATCCGAAATGGCTAAACGCCGCAATTTGAAAAAAGAGAAAGCTTCTCGCAACCAAGCTTATGCTCGACAGTTTCGCAAGAAGTCATCATCTTCTTCTTTCTCAAGAAACAAGCGTTATTTTGGGAATCGCGATAATAAAAGCGAAAATGAAGGTGAAGAACAAGAAACTGAGTAGTAATCACTCATAAGTTTTGTCTTGGGTCAAGTTAACCCGATAAAACACCGATCAAACAAGGGACAGGCTAGCTAACCTGTCCCTTTTTTTATTGGAATACTAATGAGTTGGCTGGGAAATAGCCAATCGCTGAACTTAGAAATTCATTTCAGCCGCTTGTACCTTCTCAATCTGCTTCTTCTTCAAGACGAGAAAGAGTTGAGAAAGCATAATTGCGCCAATGAAGACCATCAGCCACTTAATTCGAGTCGGGTCTTGTAAGACGATTTCACTGTCTACCTGACCAAATCCACCTACATTGGGATCGGTGGTTAAAGCCTCACCGGCTGCGATTTCTTGCCCTTGTGAAATCACTAATTCCGGTCCAGGGGGAATGGTATCCACAACTGTCCCCGCCTCAGGGGTTTGAATAGTTACTTCGTAGCCCCCTTCCTCCAATTTGGTAATTTGAGAAATTACACCGGCTTTCGATGCATTGTAGACGGTGTTGTTACTCTTATTACCTGCGGGATAAACCTGACCGCGACCTCGGTTTGCCCCAATGTGAACTGAGTATTTGCCAAAATAGACGTCTTTTTCCGTTTTGGGATTGGGAGAAAGAACGGGGAAAACAATTTCTTGATACTGTTCACCCGGTAGGGGACCGACAATGACTACATTTTCCTGATCGGCGCTATAGGGTTGGAAGTAAAGTCCGCCAACTTTTTCCTTTAATTCTTCAGGAATACGGTCTTCGGGAGCAATTTTAAAGCCATCGGGCAACATAACCACGGCACCCACATTGAGACCGCCCTTGGAACCGTCTCCTAAAACCTGTTGTGTGTCAAGGTCATAAGGAATTTTCACTACGGCTTCAAAGACGGTATCCGGTTTAATGGATTGGGGAAGTTCAACTTCTGTGGGTTTCGCGGCTAAGTGACAGTTAGCACAAACAATCCGTCCTGTTGCTTCGCGAGGGGTTGCTGGGGCAGTTTGCTGCGCCCAGAACGGATAAGCCGCAGCAGATTGGGGAAGGGAAATATCACTAATGAAGAAAAATGCCACAGTTGCCAAAGTCAGCAAGAGGGTTTGGGTAATGATCCGCTTGCTGCTTTTGTACATCACCGATAAAGAAGGTGTTCTCATCGCTTAAGGAAAAAATTCACAATTCAAAAATGGGCTATGTCATTTGCCAATCACCAAGGACAAATGACGAAAATAATTAAGTCCACCACGGATTGTCGCCCGTGCGGAAATCGGTTTCAGTCCACTGGGAGAAGGTGAGGGTATCGTCTTCGGTGACGTTGGCGTGAACTAACGCTAAAGACAACGGTGCCGGTCCGCGTACCACTTTGCCCTGACTGTTGTACTGAGAACCATGACAAGGACAGATGAACTTGTTCTCACTGGCATTCCAGGGAACAACACATCCGAGGTGAGTGCAGACGGCGTTGATCCCGTAGTCAGCAATCGCTTTGTCTTCGGTCACCACTACATAGGTGGGATCGCCTTTGAGACCTTGAGCCAAGGTGCGCTCGCCTGGGTTATGGCTGCCTAAAAACTCGCTCACCTTGATATCATTGCCCAAAGCATCTTTGGCACTGACACCACCGCCAGTACCACCACTCGATGGGGGAATAAAGTACTTGACGACTGGATAGAGGGCACCAACGAGAGTACCCGTAATCGTACCAAACGTCAAGAGGTTCATGAATTGACGACGCCCCATATCGGGGACATCTGGGGAGCCAGATACTTGAGCCATAACTGAATGCCTAAGGGTATATTTTTTTTAACAACTCTGGGATGATTCCCAGCATTTTCTTTACCCCGCTCCTTTTATGAAGAGGGATTCAACCGCGAGCAGGGTTGCCACAATCCTTATGTAAGTAAGGATTTACAGCTTAAGCTATGAGTATTATTACATTCTTTGTACCCTTCTCATAAATTGACCTCTCCTTGGTGTAACTAAGGATTCTCAGCAGATAGTTATGGACGGACTACAGTCACGTCCCTGCCTGTCTTATCTGGCTTAGAGTTCCAAGGACTATAGAAAGCCTTGGCTTGATTTCATGTAGACCTCGTAGGTCTTAGGCGGGTCAGGTTTGGGCTCCCTTCAAGCCCTCGGAACCTATAGCAGTGGGGTTCCTGACCCTTACCTTTGAAAAAGGAAGGCTGTTATCATCGTGCCTTTGTCAAAAAATGTAAACACTCAGCTAGGTAAGGGATCTATGACAGGACAACAGTTGCACCAAATCCTGCTCAGCAAGTGGGGACGCTCTTATGATATCCAGCTTCGGCGGACTCAAGGGAAAATCTTTGTTCAGGTGATGTGGAAGTACCTAGAGCAGAAGTCGTTTCCCCTCTCCGAAGCTGAATATTTAGAGCATCTGGACGCCATTGCCCATTATCTTCATGGTTGGGGTGCGGTTCCCCAAGTGCAAGAGTACATCGAGCAAACTCGTGAACGTCCCCGACTGGGGAAAGCTGTGAGTATTCCCATTGAGATGGGTGAGCGGGCGTCGGAATGGATGTTGGATGATTTTTAGGGGTTTGGTGACCTAGGGGTTTGGTCACCAAACCCCTACGAGCGGATGGGATTATGAACCGTGACGAGTTTAGTCCCATCAGGAAAGGTGGCTTCAACCTGAACTTCCTGCACCATCTCTGGTATCCCTTCCATGACCTCATCCCTTGTTAAAAGAGTAGTTCCATCACTCATTAACTCTGCCACAGTACGCCCCTCTCTCGCCCCTTCTAAAATAGCCGCAGAAATATACGCTACGGCTTCTGGATAATTCAGCTTGAGTCCGCGTGCTTTGCGTCGTTCCGCTAATAGGGCGGCGGTGAAAACCAGTAATTTATCTTTTTCCTGGGGTGAGAGTTGCATAATAACTTAGTCTGTTCCCTTCATTTCATTGATTTCAAACAAACTGATCATAACTCCAGCCAGAGGAATTGCCAGAAAAACTCCCAGAAGTCCGGCAACTCTCGCACCTACTAATAAAGCAAAGAACATGACAACTGGATTCATATCAAGTGAGCCTTGCATAATTCGAGGCATCAGCAAATTCTCTTCGACTTGTTGTAAAATTACACAAATTGCTAAAACAGTGATACTTAGCAAAATTCCTTGAGGTAACACAATTAATGCGACAATGGTAATCCCTAAAGTTGCGCCAATTGCCGGAATCAGATCAAACACTCCCGCGATCGCGGCTAAAACTAAGGCATAGGGAATTCTAAACAGTACAAAAATAACAAAGGCAGAAATGCCAAAAAAAGCTGATAGTAGAAGTCGTCCCCAAAAAAATCCTAAAAAGTTGCGTTGAATAGCAAGGCTTAGCTTATTTCGCAGGGGAGGGGGAAATCGTTGAAGAATGAAAGACCAAAGCCTTCCTCTATCTAGCAACATAAAAAATGCGACAACAGCAATCAATATAAGATTGACGAACTGGGTTAGTAACTCGGATAATATTGCTAAAATAAGGGCAATTCCTGCAAGGGTTTGATTGCGTAAAAACCCTTCAATTGCTTCGAGGTCAATTTGTAGATTCCATCTCTCCAAAAACCTCTCAATTTGTCCTCCTATAAATATAACTTGATCGATAATACCCGGTAATTCATTAATTAATTCTTGCCCTTGAGATAAGAGTGCAAACCCTATTGTAACCGTAAAAATAAAAACTATAATAATGAGAATTAAAAATACCACAACAACGGCAATAGTATGTGGTATAAAATGCTGCAACCATCTCACTGGATAGGTGAGCAAAAATGCTAATACTGCGGCTAATGCAAAAACAACTATAACGGTTTCAAAATAAACAATGACTTTAAAAAAAATCAATCCTAAAACAATTAAAAGTAAATATCGAATTAATTCACGGTTAGTTAAATTAATCATAAATATAATCGATTCAGTGGTGTTGAGTTCATTCTACATTTACCGAATAATCTAAAATTAGAATGACAGTTAAGGTGATCACTTTCTTGTCACATTTATCTTTTAAGATGAGTCTAATTTTCCTTGGATTGACGAGAAATTTTTCTGTGCAACCCAGTGGGGTGATTGGTGATAATGTTCTCTTTCTCGTTTAAGGGCAAAATTATCCCACCGATCCAACGAGGGTGCTGTCCTTTGAGACAGGGTGTAGCTTCCAGCGTTTTGGCTAAACTAGCCAAACTCGTGGTTGGGAAACATTGCGTCCTAAATAAGTAAGGCGCAGACATTGCCAAACCTGGGTAAACCAGTTTCGCACTTCTGTAGTTGATGAACCGCGATAACGGCATAATAATCCTTGTGCCTGAGTTTGGGTCACTCCCGCTTCTCCTTGGCGCTGGGTTGCTGTCCACAGGCTTCTGGCATTGTCTACTATCTCCGATGATACGGGTTGCCCAATCCAGATCAGAGTTCCGACAATTGGCTGTCCGGCTAATCCATGGGGACTATCAAGTACTGCTTCCCCGCCTGGTAACCACTGACGATCAATCCACAACGGACGTCCTTGCTGCCAAATTTCGCTATGCGATCGCCAATCCCCTTGTAAGAACCTCTCCTTCCTAGCAGTACGCCCAAACCGGGTAATTTCCCAGGCTAACCAACTGGCTCCCGGAGCTAATTCTACCGTCATCTGCTGCTGATAAACGGCACCATTAAATACAATCGTTTCCTGAGGTAACCATTCCAAACAAGCCCCGGCTTCGACGTGGATATGAATCTTTTGTCTGGCTCTTTGCCCATTGCTGCGATAGATTTTACTCGCCGCCGCTGTGGTAATCAAGGCTTGGGCATCTTCTTGCAGGTGGATGGTTTGAGATAAGCGATCGCCACCGACAATACCCCCGGCTGTATGTAATACTACGGTATGACAAACCCCTTGTCCTTCTGGGTAAAAAGGGCGCTGCACCTTCAGAGGGGAACCCACGCGATCGCGCACTAAGCGGGTTTTACCCTGATCATCGGCATAGACTAACTCTAAACTGCCCTGCCATCCCTTCTGTTGGGGGATTAGATCTTCAGATTGGGGATCAATGAATTGGTTTTCCACAATGGGGACAAAATTTTGCAGTTCTTATTTTTTGACGTCACTTGATTCTCGCTCCCTTGAATATTGACAAATGACGAATGACAAAATTTTTCAAAGTTTACGGAACGGTTCCCAATGCAAAACATCGTCCAACAATGTCCGGTAACCCATCACATTGGGATGAAGTCCATCTGTAGACAGTTGCTTTGTCCACCATTGTGTTCCCCGATTCATCCACATATCAAAAATATCCAGATAAGGAATCTGGCGTCTTAGACAAGCCAGACGGGTTGCTTCTTTGTAGCGATACTGATCAGCATGAGTATAGTAGAAGCAATCCAGAAAGGGCATTTTCGTTTCATCCACAGGAACCATCCCCACAAATAGAACGGGACATAAGCGCTGGGCTTGGTTGAGTAGATTTGCCAGTTCCTGCTCAAAGCTATCAAAGTCTGTATAATTCCGACCCGTGGAACGTCCGACACGGGCAGAATCATTCACGCCTACAGACAAAATTATGGCATCAGGGACGCGATTTCTCAGTTCACCCCGACGGCGAAACTCATGTTCAAGACGTTCTTCGACTTGCTTGACACCATCACCTCGGACGCCCAAATTGTAGAGGACATGACCGGGACTCTCTGGTAACATGCATTGGCGTCGCAGCCGTTCAACCCAGCCACCGCCTTCGGGATCACCAAATCCATAGATCAGGCTATCTCCCAAGACAACTAGTTTTAGGGGGTGTCCTGGATTTCCATGGGAAGGGTGAAGGCTAGGAGAAACGATGGTTTGCATAGACAATTGTAGTTCGTCTGGGGTTTGTTAACAAATCGATACATTTACACGAGTTGATACAATGTTACCTTATCGGAGGCTCACGCCATAGTCACTAGATTTCTGTGTTAGCTAAGCAGGATGTTAGCCAACGCCCAGTTAAGATTAATGGCACTGACAACAAGCGTGCATTTGGGGCGACCGACATTTAGTGTTTACCAACTAACTCATTGACGGTGAATACCAGGTAACTCAGTTTAGGGGAGATGACCGCATTGTTTCACCCACCTTCCCCGATCTAAATTTGACGGTTCAACAGGTCTTTCAGGCTGGGGAGTGATTTTTGATACAAAAAAATAGTGTAGTGGGGTTTTCTATAATTGCCTTAGCTAGATCTATCTTTAAGTAATGTACAACAAGTCAACCAACGAAAAAGTGACAGATAAACCAAATTTCCTGGTCAAAGAAAAAGAAAAAATGAAACTCGACAAAGGCAAACCCAAAAAACTGAAGAAGAAAGTTTACACACAGGAATTGCGTCGGTTACAGGTTGAGTTAGTCAAATTGCAGGAATGGATTAAACAAAAGGGATTAAAAGTCGTCGTTATCTTTGAAGGGCGGGATGCAGCAGGGAAAGGTGGTGCGATCAAGCGGATTACGGAATGCTTGAATCCCCGTGTGTGTAAAGTTGTGGCTCTGGGTACGCCCACAGAGCGAGAGAAAACCCAATGGTATTTTCAACGTTATGTGCCATATCTGCCAGCAGCCGGGGAGATGATCCTGTTTGACCGCAGTTGGTACAATCGAGCCGGTGTGGAACGAGTGATGGGGTTTTGCACGGATGATGAGTATCAGGAGTTTTTGCGATCGTGTCCAGAATTTGAATGCATGATTCAGCGAGCAGGAATTATTCTGATCAAGTATTGGTTTTCCGTAAGTGACGATGAGCAAGAACGTCGTTTTCGTCAACGCATGGAAGATCCAACCAAGCGCTGGAAACTTAGTCCGATGGATTTAGAGTCTCGCGCTCGCTGGGTGGAGTATTCTAAAGCTAAGGATGAAATGTTTGCCGCGACGGATATTAAGCAATCGCCTTGGTATGTGGTGGAAGCCGATGATAAAAAACGCGCCCGTCTCAATTGTATTTCTCACCTGTTAAGTCTGATCCCCTATAAAGATCTAACACCAGACCCAATGGAATTACCCCCCCGACAGCAGGAATGGGATTATGTTCGTCCGCCTATGTCTACACAAACCTTTGTCCCAGAGCTTTTCTAAGGTTTCGGTGTAGGGTGCTGGGGAGATGAGGGAGATGAGGGAAGGGAGCAACGAATAACGAATGATGAATGACAAATGACAAATGACGAATGACAAAATCCATTGACAGCGATCGCACCTGCTGCACATAATGGTGATTTGTGTAAACTTTAGCGCGTATAATAAACCCTTGGCTAACGTTGTTGTAATCGGTGCCCAATGGGGCGATGAAGGAAAAGGTAAAGTCACCGACTTACTAAGCAAGTCCGCAGATGTCGTCGTCCGTTACCAGGGGGGGGTCAATGCGGGACATACCGTGGTGGTTCAGGGTCAAACCTTTAAGCTGCACCTGATTCCCTCTGGGATTTTATATCCAGAAACAGAATGTATTATCGGTTCGGGGACAGTGATTGACCCCCAAGTCCTGATTGGTGAACTCGATCAGCTAGAGCAATTGGGCATTTCTACCCAAAAACTGCTCATTTCCGAAACTGCCCACGTCACTATGCCTTACCATAGGTTAATTGACCAAGCATCGGAAGAGCGACGGGGAGACCATAAAATCGGCACCACCGGTCGGGGAATTGGTCCAACCTACGCCGATAAATCGGAGCGCATCGGGATTAGAGTCGTTGATCTGATGGACGCTGATATCCTCCGCAAACAGCTTAATTGGACAATTAATTATAAAAATGCTGTTATAGAAAAACTCTATAATATACCTCCCCTAGATCCCGCGACCGTGATCGAGCAGTATCTAGCTTATGCTGAACGATTACGCCCTCATGTTGTTGACTGTTCCCTCAAAATCTATGATGCCATTCAACAACGGCGCAATATCTTATTTGAAGGGGCGCAAGGGACGTTACTTGACTTGGATCATGGAACCTATCCCTACGTCACCTCATCTAACCCTGTAGCCGGTGGCGCTTGTGTGGGTGCAGGGGTAGGACCAACGATGATTGATCGGGTCATCGGTGTAGCCAAAGCCTATACAACTCGTGTCGGTGAGGGACCGTTTCCCACAGAACTCCATGGCGAACTTGGACAACTATTATGCGATCGCGGCGCAGAATTTGGTACAACAACCGGACGTCGCCGTCGCTGCGGTTGGTTTGATGCGGTCATTGGTCGCTATGCGGTTCGCATTAATGGGATGGATTGTTTAGCGATCACAAAGCTTGATATTCTCGATACCCTAGAAGAACTAAAGGTTTGTGTCGCCTACGAAATCAACGGTCAACGCTGTGAGGACTTTCCCAGCAATGCGCGTCGGTTTGCTCAGTGTAAACCCATCTATAAAACTCTACCCGGTTGGCAACAATCCACCGTTCACTGTCGCGCATTAGAAGATTTACCCAAGCAGGCGTTGGCTTATCTAAAATTCCTGGCAGAACTGATGGAAGTTCCCATTGCACTCGTGTCTTTAGGTGCTAGCCGTGATCAGACTATCATCGTAGAAGATCCCATCCATGGACCCAAACGAGCCTTGCTAGATGCTAATGGTATCCCAGTAACATCGGGATAACTTGTCATTTGTCCTTTGTCATTTGTTCTTTGTCAAAACAATAGTGAGATTGGATTTGACTTTTGAACTGAACGATACATGTAGTCGCGGGAGGACATTCCGAGACTTAAAACGGACAGGGAGTGCGTGTAAGACCTTTTATGAGGCGGTGTGCGTAGAGCTGTCAACTCCCCAAAAGCGATCGTAAGGGTTTGGTTACCAAACCCCTACGGCGTGGTGAGGATGTCAACAACACCAACACTTGAACCAAAAGATTAACTATGGAAGTTAAAGTTGAATGTCAAAAGCGAGCCGAGGGAAGCAAACCCAAAGCCTTACGTCGAGAGGGTTTAATTCCAGCAACACTCTATGGTCACCAAGGAGCCGAATCAGTCGCGCTCACGGTTCCAGCTAAAGCCGCAGAAACCTTGCTCAAGCAGGCTGATATTAACCATACCCCAATTGAGGTCAACATTCCTGACCTACCTTGGAATGGAAAAGTGCTGCTGCGAGAAGTACAAACTCATCCCTGGAAACCTATCCTTTATCACCTCAGCTTTTTCTCTGTGGCAACTCAGGATACCATCCAGATATCCTTACCTGTAAATTTGGTCGGAACTGCTGTTGGAGTGAAGCAAGGTGGCATTGTAGAACATGTCATGACTGAACTTCAAGTCGAATGCGCTCCGAATAATATTCCAGAAACCATTGACGTTGATATCTCGAACTTGGATGTAGGCGCCAGCTTGCATGTTAACGAAATTGTCCTACCTGCAGGCGCTACTGCTATGGATGATCCACAACGACCGGTGGTTAATGTCCTCGGTGCGCCCACTATGGCGGCTGAACCCTCACAGGAACAGCAACCGACATCCCTGTTATCTGAATAAATTTAACCTGAGGGCAATTGCTTTTCTAGCCAGGGAACATAAGATTATCCCTGGCTTTTTTGTCATTAATCACTTGTCCTTTGATATTTTTAACTAAATTAAACGATATGTCACAAAGCACTATTTCAGATCTAATTAACCAAATGAAGCAACCGGATTTTTATCCTCATCCGGTTAAAACACCCATTGAATTGATTCAGACTCATGTATCTTACGTGTTTCTGACAGGGGATTATGCCTATAAAGTAAAAAAAGCCGTTAACTTTGGCTTCTTAGATTTTTCAACCTTGGAGAAACGACAACATTTCTGTTGGCAAGAGTTACAGATGAATAAACCCCAAGCACCGGAGATTTATCTGGACGTTTTGCCGATTACTCAAAAAGGCGATCGCTTTATTCTCGGAGATGACACTCAGCCTGTAGAATATGCCCTGAAAATGCGCCAATTCCCCCAGGAGGCACTATTTAGCACCAGGTTCGATCAAGGCAAATTGACAGCAACTGATATGGAGAACCTGGGACGAGTCGTGGCTCAATTCCATGCTCAAAGCCAAACCAATGACTACATCCGCAGCTTTGGTACACCTGCGAAGATTCGTGAAGCGTATGACGAAAATTATCAGCAAACGGAAAAGTATATCGGTGGACCGCAAACCAAAGAGCAATTTAAAGAAACTAAACAATTTAGCGATCGCTTTTTTGCCCAACGACAGGCGTTATTAGAGCAGCGCCGGGAAAATAACCGGATTCGGGAATGTCACGGAGATTTGCACCTGAGAAATATTTGCCTGTGGCAAGATAAGATTCAACTGTTTGATCGGATTGAATTTAATGAACCGTTCCGCTTTGTGGATGTAATGTATGATATTGCCTTCGCGGTGATGGATTTGGATGCGCGGGATGCCAAAGATTTGGGGAATGCGTTTCTCAATACCTATTTGGAGCAAACCGGAGATTGGGAAGGGTTACAGGTATTGCCATTGTACTTAAGCCGCCAAGCTTATGTGCGGGCGAAGGTTACGTCGTTCTTACTCGATGATCCGGCTGTTCCTGAGGAGACGAAGCAAGACGCCGCGAAAACAGCAGCGGACTATTATCGACTGGCTTGGGAATACACGAAAACGAATTCCGGACAAGTCGTGATTATGTCAGGGTTATCGGGTTCGGGGAAAAGCACAGTAGCGCGACAATTGGCGCAGCAGTTGGGGGCAATTCACCTGCGCTCCGATGCGGTACGTAAACATTTAGCGGGTATTCCGTTGGATCACAAAGGACCCGATGAACTTTATACCCCACAGATGAACCAGAAAACTTACGATCGCCTGTTAGAATTGGGTATTATGTTGGCACAGCAAGGCTTCCCCGTGATTCTCGATGCTAAGTATGATCGACAGGCATTTCGAGGGGACGCGATCGCAAAAGCACAGTCACATCAGTTACCCATACGGATTCTACACTGCACTGCCCCCATGGAAGTCCTTCGCGATCGCCTCTCATCCCGCACAAAAGATGTATCCGATGCAACGGCTGATTTGCTCACTCGCCAACAAGCCACGGCTGAACCCTTCACCGAGGCGGAACAATCTCTAGTCACGACAGTAGACACGACTCAAGATTGGCAATCACAGTTAGGGGTTGCTGAATAAGTATTGTGGTGAGAGGAGGGAACAGGGAACAGGGAACTACACCCTACACCCTGCCTCCTATTCAAGTAGCTTACCCGCCCCTTCAGCGACGTGACTAAGCGTGACATGCACAACCCGAATGCCCACAGCCAGCTCCGTTGGGATGACCGTTAGCGCAAGCATCGCTACAGTAGTATTTGCCGTCTTTTTGCACGGCTGAATCGGGACTTACCATGCACTCACAGGAGTCACAGGCACATTGGGTTTGAGTGGCAGTTGTCATTACTTCTCTCCAGAATAGAGTTTGACTCAATATCTGAACAGGTCTTCAGATATTTTTTTTATCGTAACACCTGAATAGTCGTTCAGATGTTAAATTTCTCTTAAGGTCTACCTCAAGACGATAAGTTACTCTGTGATTAAAAACTGCCAAAACCCTTGATGTACCGTAGGAGGGGCATCGTCACCAGTCTTACTCCGCAAAATCCCTGACAAGGGTTTCAGGCATTTTTACTCTTTCCCTTACCAGGGAAAGGTTTTCAGTCCCTAGATGGGGTATAAAATGTCTACGTCCCACTATAATAATCAGCCCATGCAGAAGGGGTTTCAGTTGAGTAAGTCAATGTTTGTATATAATTGAAGCTGTAAGTCATCGGATAAAAGTTTTTGGTGTCAAAGATCAACGCTATTTATTTTTGTATCTTGACCTAGTAATGCTTATTCTATGTCCGATAACTTAAAACAGCGCTCGGCTTTGGAGTCTTATTTAATCGAAAAAATTCAAAAAAGCAGAAGAAATAAACAAGGGGTCTATTCCTTGACTTGTAAACGTCTCACCAACTCATCAAACGGTTGCCAATTATCGTCCTGATCAATCGCTGCCCAAACCTCTTCAATAACAGGTCGTAGTAATGCGGTTTTCGGATTCTTCTCCTGTAACCGCTCAGTCATTTTCTCCAACTCATCTGTTGACAAATCCTGCAATATATGGTGGTATAATTCGCACCAATTGGCTAACAACACTTGCTGTTCAGCCGACTGGCAAAACGAGACCTGATCAGAAATTTGTGAGACATCATCGCGCCAAGTGGGGTGAAACTGCTGGGTCAATTCGGTGAAGAAGGCATGATATCCTACCTGAGTTTCCTTTAACAACTCAATCGTCCTCTTCAATAACTCATTCCCTTGTGGTTCATTCACTTGCTCAAATCCCAGCTTATTCAGCATCAACTGTCGATAAGCTTGATGATAGTGTTCGTCATAAGCCGCTAACCCAGCTTCCATATCAGCAACCGGAATCACCATGCCTAACGGCTGCTGCAACATTTCTAAATTCAACCGACAAATACTCGGTTGATTGCCATAACAATAGCGTCCATAATAGTCGAAATACGCCGCCGTGAACACAGGATTATAGGTGGGGATAAAAGCATAGGGACCATAATCAAAGCTTTCCCCCGTAATCGACATATTATCCGTATTTAAAACAGCATGACAAAAGCCAGCTGCCATCCATTGAGCAACTAACTCTGCCACTCGTTTCACTAACTCTGCATAAAATTGGCGATATTGCTCAACTCTATCCTTCTGTTGCAATAGATGGGTGTAGTAACAGTCAATGACATGATCAAGCAGCGTTTTGATTAAATCCCCACGTTTAAAATAGCGCAACCGTTCAAACGTGCCAAACCGGATATGAGAACGACTCATCCGTACCATCACCGATGAACGAGTTGGAGATGGTTCATCCCCTCGCCACAACTGTTCCCCGGTTTCAATCAAACTTAAACAGCGAGAGGTACGCACACCCAAACTATGCAACGCTTCCGCCGCGAGAACTTCCCGTACTCCACCTTTGAGCGTCAATCGACCATCAGCTCCCCTAGAATAGGGAGTTGTCCCGGAGCCTTTCGTGCCAAAATCATAGAGTTCACCGTCCGTTCCCCGCACTTGACCATAGAGAAACCCGCGACCATCTCCCAATCTGGGATTATATTCGCCAAACTGATAACCGTGATAGCGCAAGGCTAAAAAGGGTCGTATACCCACAAACTTACCAAAAGCCTGGATGAAATCACTATCTGCTACCCTTTGCGGGTCTAACCCTAAAATTGGCAGCAGTTGGTCATTGCGGAACCGCAGGTGATGACAGGGGAATTCGGCGGCGGCGACTTCATCAAAATAGTCATAGCCGAGGGATTCTAAGGCTCTTTCGTATTCTAGGGAGAGAAACATATTGATGTTGGTCAGTTGAAGCTAAATGTAGGAGAGTACATTTATAATAGTCTCCTGCTGCTCGGCTATGTGGATAATCTAGCCCATTGGCAGTATTCTAGTTACCGTGAAAGCTTGGAATAGTTTCTCTACCGTTGAGCAATCGGAAAGTCACGCCTAAACCTGAAATAACAGGTTCTCAAAAAAAGAGGGAGTCATTGGGGTTGCTCGTGGGTCTTAGGAATCCGTCATCTAAGGTTAAATATGTTCAATTGGATTTGTTTAATCTGAAAACGGAATGGGAAACAGGGTGAAACCTGCTTCCAGAATCTAAAACTATAGCGTTAGCTTAGTTTTATTTTTTCAATAACTGTTGAACTAAATCCTGGAATGAACCATGCCAGATTCAATCATGTATCAAGAAGATGCTTATGTGGTTCTGGAAACGAATCAACCTGAGCAATTTCTCACACCGGAGGAGTTACTGGAAAAACTTAAATCCATTTTGGCAACACGGCAGGATAATTTACCCCGTGATTTACAGCAGTTTTCCTCTGTAGAGGAGCAAGCCAAGTATTTAATGGAAACCTCTTGTGACTTAGACATGGAACCTGGAGAATATTTGCAATGGTATGTCGTGCGGCTATAAAAGCCGTAGTAAAAAAGAACTCCTGCTCTCAAACGTCTGGAGTTCTTTTTAATTAAATTGATTTTTTTAAATTAACCTCTAAAACACCCTCCGTAATAGGCTGGTTGCTATTTTATGCCAATAATTCCAGGAACTATTTGATTTCGCCAAAGCCTTTTTCTACATCAGCCATACTTCCATAGTCTTGGTCTGGCATTTGTTGTAGGGTATTAATGACCTCCTCACTTGCATTTTGGTTTCTGGTGTAGTCAATCAAATTCTGCTTATTGGCAGGAAAGTCTAAACCACTCAGATTTTTGGAAATGTCAACAGCAGAAACAGTCATAAATGTACCTCTCAATAGTTTATGTATCTTAATGTAATTACCTTACCCCTCACGATAATCTACCTATGGGTATATTTGGAACATTACAGTTTTGTTTTAACTTATAGAGAATGATTCAAGTTTTGGAAAAAGCGATAATTTAGTTAAAAAATATTAACTAAATTGTCAATAAATATGTGTCAACCAGCCCTATCCTACTCATCATGAATCAGCTAAACATTGCTATAACCGCCATCGCCGCACTGGTTGTGGCTGTGGGGCTACTCTCTAAACCACTGCGGCGGATGTATTTTTCCGACTCGACGATTGCGCTGCTGTTGGGCGTTCTGATGAGTTCAGATGTTCTGGGGTGGCTTGATATAAGTAGCTGGTGGGGCAATAAAGAACTCCTGATTGAGGAAGCCGCTCGTTTAACCATTGCCATTGGTTTAATGGGTGTTGCCCTACGCATACCCAAAGGATATGTTCCCCGACATTGGAAGTCTTTAGTGGTGATACTTGGGCTAGTCATGCCCCTGATGTGGTTAAGCAGTGGTTTACTGGTGTGGTGGTTATTGGGTCTTCCCTTTGGCGTAGCCATGCTGATTGGGGCAGTGATAACACCAACTGATCCGGTTGTCTCGACGGATATTGTTACGGGTGTCATTGCTGAGGAAAATATTCCCGGACGCCTACGTCACCTCATCTCCAGTGAATCAGGGTTGAATGATGGGCTAGCTTATCCGATAGTCTATCTACCCATTCTACTCCTGACGCGATCGCCAGGAGTTGCTCTTTCCCATTGGTTGCTGCACACCATACTTTGGGAAATCGGTATCGCTGTTTTAGTGGCTGTATTTTTGGGTTACACGGCGGGTCGATTATTAGTCTGGTCTGAAAAAAAGGACTTAATTGAGAAAAAGTCGGTTCTCGCTTATACGATTGCCCTTTCACTTCTGGCATTGGGGGCAGCGAAGTTACTGGGTAGCGATGGTATTCTAGCTGTTTTTATAACGGGATTAGTCTTTGATGGATTGGTAAATACTCAGGAAAGAACTCAGGAAGAGCGCATCCAAGAAGCTGTGGATCGCTTCTTTACTCTACCCATTTTCCTGTTATTGGGTTTAGTAATGCCCTGGCAAGACTGGCTGCAACTGGGCTGGAAAGGCTTACTGCTAGTGGTAGCTGTCTTGTTCTTGCGCCGCATTCCAGCAATCTTAGCTCTCAGTCCTTGGATTAAGCGCCTACATGGTGTCTCAGATCCTCTGTTCGTGGGTTGGTTTGGTCCAATTGGCGTTGCGGCTCTTTACTACTCTCATCTAGCGCTGCGCCTCACAGGTAATCATCAGGTTTGGGTAGTTAGCAGCTTGATAATTTTTGCCTCTATCCTCGTCCATAGTATTAGTGCCACACCTTTGAGTCAGCTCTATGGCTCTAAACATCAGCATCGCCAACCCTCTGAGGCTCACTAAATCATGGATTCACTCATTGAAAGAATCTGCAAGAAAGTGGAGGTGGCTGGGTTGGTTCGTAGTTGCGCTGTCTTCGCTCAAGCCCACCTACAAACTACACAGCACACCATCTCCCCACTTTCCTACCTAATAGTCTCAATTTAATCAGGTTTGGGATGCCGCAATCAACGCCACATCAACCTGGTCTTCCTCAGATTGGCTCAATTCAACTCGGATATTCGGACCGAAAAACTTCTCAATCTTTTCCCGCTTTTGTTCCCATGTTTCAAAAGGAATCAGTGGCGAGTAAAATTCCAGTACTAAAGTGTAAGCGCCATCCACTATAGTTTCTCGTAAACTATTGAGGACAGGGCGTTCCTCATCGCTAGGAGACAGACCCAAACTTTCCAGGGAGCTATCCAGGTGAGCGTCTTGACCGTAACGATAACGCATCACATCTTGGCGAATTTGGTTTTGAATGGGAGTAGCCGTCTGCTGTCGCTGTTGTAACACGTCCGGTGGTGTGGGTTGACTTAAGGGTACAGGCTTGAGTTCGGCAGCTTTCAGGGCAAAACCACCCAGTAAGATGGGGACGCCGTAGAAAAATCCTACTAAATTTAAGGTAGCGTTCTCGGTGGCATAAGCCACAAAGCCGATGATGGTAAGTACTCCCCCAACCCACAGTCCTACCGTTCCCAAGGAAATTTTGCGTAACATCTTAATTCAACTATCTACACAACAATCACTTTAGCTTAAACGGTGGGAAGTCCCGCGCTGTAATCATAGAGTCAACATCGTCTTGTCTTCGTTATACTAGGCAAATTCGCTCTCAATACTGCAAAGGATAGACTGATCACCCATAGTTCCGCTTTTTGATCCCCCTCTATCTCCCTTCCGTCCCCCTTGGGAGATCCCCCTCCCGTCCCCCTTCAAAAGGGGGAAGCCAGAGGATGCTTCGCTTTTTGTTCCATGGGGGAGACCAGCGGATAGTCTAGTATTCTCTGTAGCATAGTAGGTAAACAGTTTTTATACGACCAGTTTGATTGAATCGGTTGTTATCTTTTTTTAAAATGATTCAAGAAAAAAAGCAACAAGCATCCTCAAAAAAACACCGTTTTCTCGATCAGCTTGATTCGTTAAAACGCGAGGATGAAACCCTTAATAACATTCTAGCTGTTGATGTTTGGGCGTTAGCAAAAACCATGGATGAATTTTATCCCGGCTTTTGGTCAGCGTTTATGAAAAATCGCGAAAAGGCATTAAAGCGATTTATTGCCGAAGTGATAAAAAATAAACCGCCTAAATCCAAGCGCCCCCCTTTCCTCAGCTAGCACACCAGTCTAGTACCGTTACCTGGGAATTAAAAAGCTTGCCCTTTAGCGAAGCGAAGAGGAAAAAACAAGTGAACGGCGAGAAAATGTCTGTTACGATATCATTCAGGTAGACATCAAAGGAAACAAAGGATACTAATTATGGATTCACAAGCTATGCGAGAACGCATAACCGTAATTGAGAGTAAGCGACAGTTTCTCGTCCAACTTTTGGAGCAACCTAATTTAGGGATTCTCAGAATCGATGTCAATCAAGCCCTAGAAGAACTTGACGAACTGATTGATGAATTTAAGCGAACATTTCCTGAATCTATCGGTAATCCTTAAGCAATACTATCAAGTTCGGTAGCATCGGTTGTGTATAGTGGGGAAGGGGTAGAAGGGTAAAAGGGTAAGGTTTTTGTCCCAGTAGAAAGACGCGAGCAAGATGCTCGCACTACTTTCTTTTGCCCAAATGAATGAGATAAGTGGTTGACACTCTCCGCCTTAGAAGAACGGGGAGCCTAATCCCATTAATTCCGGTCAACAGGGCTTATAGTTTCAGCTACCCGCCCCACGCCCACACTATACCCGTAGAGTTAATGTGGGCAGTTGATTGACATACTCCCGACGCCGACTGCTTAGGCGGTACGGGGTGGGCTTCTCCTCTCAGAACGGGATTCGCATTTTATAGTGAGGCGAACGCAAGAGCCCCACTTTCTTGATGAGCATCCCAGAGTTTACCTAAATTAATAAGCATCCTGCAATTCATAGAAGTCGGGCGAGATATAATCCTTCCGCAGGGGCCAACCCACCCAATCTTCCGGCATCAAAATCCGCTTCAGGTTGGGGTGTCCTTCATAGACAATGCCAAACATATCGTAGGTTTCCCGCTCTTGCCAGTCAGCACTCTTCCAAATCCAATAGACTGATGACACCGTGGGATTTTCTCGCGGTAGAAATACCTTCACCCTGACTTCTTCAGGTTGCTCAGCATCATCACTAACCTTAGTCAAATGGTAGAAACTGACCAACTCTTCCCCAGGACCGACATCATAGCCACCTTGACATTGCAGGTAGTTAAACCCATAAGCATACAAAGCGGTGGCAACGGGAATCAATACCGACCGATGTACCTTAATCACCTCAATTCCCAGGTGGTCTGGTTCCATTAACTCGGTTTCAAAACCGTTTTCCTGGAGCCAGCCGTGGACTTTTCCCGTCTCTACCAGTGGGGATTCTTCAGTATTCTCTTGTGTCTGTTCTTTTGATTCTTCAGCCACGATTCACCTCCTGCTGTTGAGCAGACTTCAGCGCAGGTGGCACAGGCATTCCCATCGCTTCGGTTAACTCCTGGGGCGGAGTTTGACGAGTTTCAGACAGCAAATACTTACCCGTAAGCACTTCTGGTACAACTTTCATGCTATGAGTGGTGCTGTAATAGCGGTGGGTTTGACTCAGGTTTGCCCGTTCCTGCATAGACTCATTCGCCACCTTTTTGCGAAGTTTAATAATCGCATCCATGATTGCTTCTGGACGGGGTGGACAGCCGGGAATATAAACATCCACGGGAATCAACTTATCGACACCACGCACAGTTGTTGGCGAATCGACGCTGAACATCCCCCCGGTAATCGTACAAGCCCCCATCGCAATCACATATTTAGGTTCTGGCATTTGCTCATACAGACGCACCATCGCTGGTGCCATTTTCATCGTGATTGTGCCAGCGGTAATAATCAAATCCGATTGTCGGGGACTAGAACGCGGCACTAATCCAAATCGGTCAAAGTCAAACCGAGAGCCAATCATCGCGGCAAACTCAATAAAACAGCAGGCTGTGCCATACATCATGGGCCACAGGCTGGAAAGCCTAGCCCAGTTGTACAGGTCGTCTACTGTCGTCAAAATGACGTTTTCTGAGAGGTCTTGCGTGACCTGAGGACGACTAATGGGATTGAGGATTTTCTCTTTTTGTTGCTGCTGTTGGGAAGCAGCGTTTGTTGTATCTGTATTCATGACCATTCTAAAGCTCCTTTGCGCCAAGCGTAAACGAGAGCAACGACAAGAATTGCAATAAAGATGAGTGCTTCGATAAACGCCAGTAGTCCTAGCTGATTGAAGGCGACTGCCCAGGGATAGAGAAATACGGTCTCTACATCGAAAATCACGAAGACCAGGGCAAACATATAGTACCGGATATTGAACTGAATCCAAGCGCCCCCAATCGGTTCCATGCCAGATTCATAAGTCGTCCGGCGTTCGGGGTCACGGATGTTGGGTCGCAGCAGCTTAGAGGCTGCCAGTGCTAGGACGGGGACTAAACTGCTTGCCAGTAAGAACCCTAAAAAATATTCGTAGCCGCTAAGAACAAACACAATGGGTAAGTGTCCCTAAATCTTGTCGTTATTACTTCTTTACATTCTCTTATCCATTATAAGGGTCGTTGGTTTTCTGCAAATTGAAGTGGGTCAAGTTTTTCCGAGACGATGAGATTTCCGCGATCGCGTTTATGGTATGTATAGATTAACCCTCTTGTGTCACTTAGGAAAAAAGAGGGTTACTCAGGGGCTGTATGTGGGCAAGTTCGACAATGGGGAGACTGTACCCGATCTTGAGAATCAAACGATTACAGCGTGATCGCCTGTTTGGTTGGCACTTCGGCAAACACTTCGACAGTGTAGGCTTACCTGGTTATAATTGACAAGCTATGACTGAGCTACCGATGTTTGACGAGTTCCTACACGCCTTTTTTGGGATATTCCAAAAGAGCTTCAAAAAAGAAGCTGATTTCTTGAGCTACATAAATCGCCCAGATGCTCAACGCCGAGGAGATGAAGCCTCTATTGTTGACAACGCTATTATCAGTCCTTTGCTTGAGTTACTGGGTTTTGCACCAGGGGAGCAAGCTTATAACCAGCAGAAACAAAGTAGTCGTCCTGATTTTGCTCCAAGCGATCCGGTGTACGGCACTTGTTTTATTGTGGAGGACAAAAATACATCGCTGACGCTGACCCTGGATCTGAATGATCCGAACAGTAATCTATCGCAGTTACGGGGTTATATACGTGGGTTGCGGTTCGGATGGCTGACAAATGCTAGACAGTTTATGGTTTGGGAATTTTCCAATCCAAATCAGCCTAGATGCATTGTTGATTTGGATCTTCCCACTGCAATTCAGGAATGGAACCAGGGAGGAGTCGCAAACCTTTCTGATAATACGACAAGAGCATTACGGGATGTATTTGATTTGTTCCGTAAGGTAGCATTTACCAGTCTGGAGCGGTTAAAGGATGAACTGGCTATCGATCTGGAGGAATGGCAGCAACGGGCGTTACCGCTTGGCAATGGTGGTGGAAATGAGCCGATTTTGGTGGAGTCGTTGCAGTCGTTGGTGGAGGAGCTTAAGGGGGATGCGCGGCGATCTCTGAATCATCACCTAACCTTACATGATGAATACCTGAATAAAGCCAATCGACTGACGGATGATGCTATTGAATCAGCGACACAACAGATTCAACAGTTGCGGGAACGGGTGTTATCTGGTCTAACGAGTATTCAAAGCTTGGTAGGTTTGAGTACAGAGGAACAGGCAACCATTCAAGAAATGCTGATTCGGCTCGAACAGGATGCCAGGGCATTTATTAGCCCCAAGGAGTTGTTCAATCAGGTGCTTGGGGTGCTAAATCAGGCATTTAAGCGTAAACACGCGGATAAAGCCAAACCGCCAAAAACTCCATCTTCTTTAGAAAAGGATTATACACCACTCCATGATGTGCTAGTTTCCTATGCCAATATGGTCTTTGGTTGGCATCAGCGACAGGCAACCCTGCGCCAAACCTATCAAGCAAATATTCGTGTATTTGATGATTACACGGTTTGGACGGCTTTGGTGCAAGAAACCATGCTTGGTGGATTGAGTGAAGACCAACGACGAGATGAGTTTGCATTGCAGGCGGCGTATGTGGTGTTTATCAGGCTGCTGTTAATTCGAGTTTGCGAGGACAAGGAGATTTTTCAGGGCGAGGATCGGGTTGCCCATCGGTTTGTGTCAGATGGGGGGATGAAGCAATGGCAGGAAACGATTAAACGGTATTGGATCTTTGCGACAGGCAATCCTTACAGTCCGTTGCTGGATATGGCGTATAACAACGCCCAAAATATTTATGCTCACTTTTTTACTGGACGGGAACTGTTTAACTGGTATCAGTTGAATGAGCAACAGTTGATTATGACACTGTACCAACTCAGCCGCTTTAACTTTGCTGGGGTAGATTCGGACATTGTAGGGACGGTATATAACACCTATGTCAGCCGCAAAGAGAAGAAGGAAAAAGGGCAGTATTACACACCTCCCGAAATTGTGAATTACATTTTGGATGAAGTGGGATATATATCGGGTGCGGGAATTATTGGCAAGAACAAACGCTTGATAGATCCGACGTGTGGGAGTGGTTCGTTTTTGGTGGCGGCAGCCAAACGGTTAGTATCGGCTTACAAGAATAATGCGGATCAGATTGATGATCCAGTTACTGTTTTGGAACGGGTACAAGCCAATTTGTTTGGTTTTGATCTGAATCCTTTTGCTTGTTATCTAGCAGAGGTCAACTTGTTGATTCAAGTGTTGGATCTGGTAAAACTGGCACATGAAAAGCAGCAGCATCAACCAATCAAACGTTTTCATATTTACAATGTAGATGCCTTGGCTCGTCCTGCTGGAACTTATCGCTTTGCGTTGTTTAATACGCTGATTGCAGAGGAAAGCGACCAAGTAGACCAGATTAAAAGCCGTTCTCCTAATACACCTTATGCCAATGGATTTGCGTTTGTAGTTGCCAATCCACCCTATGGGGCAAAGCTGGGTGATGCCTACAAAGATATTCTTCGGGCTGATTATGCTGATATTTTCTTTGGCAAACCTGATTCTTACACCTTTTTCCTAAAGCTTGGAATTGAACTACTGGCAAAAAATGGTAGGCTTGGTTTCATCACTCCAAATACTTATTTGACAGGTAAAAATACTACAGCTTTACGTAGGGAGCTACTCCAGGGGGGACGAATTGAGCAAATAGTAGATTTACATCAAGGAATTTGGTCTGATGCTACTGTAGATTGTTTGCTTCTATTTTTGAGCCAAGAAGATAACGAAGCACATCGAAAAGCTCAAAAAGTACAAGTTAATTTATTAGATTTTAAAGATACTCTAGATAAACTTACAGAAAGAAGGTGGAATGAAACGCTTACACATCTACAAGAAAGCTGGTTAGATGATTCTAGATTTGAGATAAAAATTCGTTATAACGCTCTTATGCAGCAAGTTGAAGAAGCTTGCCGAATGCCCATAAATGGAAATACGACTTTAACGAAAATCTTACGGCTCGAAGATATCACGGAGATTAATCAAGGAATTATCGTATATAAAACGAAAGCCAATAGTCAGGCTAACTTGTATGTAAAACCTCGGAGAGATTTACCACAAAATGAACCTGATTGGAAGCCCCTGCTTGACGGCAGCGGATGTGTTGGACGCTATGGATTACGCTGGGGAAAAACACAGCCTTACTTAAAATATGGTGAGTGGCTTTGGCGTGCGCGGGAGGAAAAATATTTTGATTCTCCTAAAATCATCCTTGTGCGTTTAAGGAATAAATCACTAAGAAGGAGGCTAGTAGCAACATTTGATGATACAGGTTTTTACAATCGAGATAACTATAATAACGTTATTGACGCTGAAGATTCACGCTACGATCTGAAGTTTATCTTGGCGCTTTTCAACTCTTCATTATTGAATTATTGGTATTCCAGAACATACTTTAATGTTAATATCAACCCTGATACTATTCGCCAGCTACCCATCTATCCGGCAGATGCTGACACACAAGCAGAATTTATTGAACTGGTCGATCTCATCCTCGTCAAAAACGCCCAACTAAACCAACTGCGAGAACAGGGTTATGTCATTAAGCGCCAACGGGACGGTAACACCCTGATCGAAATTCCCTATGATCGCCTCTTGAGCGAAATTCAACAGCAAAACCCCAACTTTTCAACGCTGAATTTCTTTGATACCAGAGCCGCACAGTTGTTTAGCATTCCCGAAAAGTGCAACCTGCAAGAAACCATCAGCAGTAATGTTTTTATTCCACCCCAATATCCAACCAGTCTAGTATTGCGTAACAATAAACTTTGGTTTGAAGTCCCAGATGACAACATCCGGCGCTATCTGTTGGTCTACCTTAAAGCTCCTCAATGGCAGGGGAAAACCTGGGATGAGATCAAAAACCAAGCACAGATTCCAGAAGAAGAAAGTGACCTCAACGCTTTCTTTGCTTTGGAAGACCAAAAACGCCAAACCATTCAAACCCTACTGGATGAAGTTGACCAAATTGACGCAGAAATTGACGAAAAAGTTCTGAATCTATACGGCATCACCGATCCAGCAGACCGACAGCGCATCTTGGAGAGTGGAGCAAAAACTGATGAGGAAGCTGAGGCAACGGATACAACTGAAAAGGAGTCTGAACCAGAGGAAGAATAACAAAGTAGGAGGGCGATCTCCCTCCTACGATTCCATCAACGACTGCACCCATTGAAAAGGAAGTTGGGTATCTGGTTATCACCCAACAATGGTTCACACCAACTGGTTGTAGGCAAGGTAAGCTTGAATTACCTGGCTATTGACTGGCGGGCAGACAATATTCGTTCCGGCTAAGCCGGATAAAGTATTCTGGGAGTCAAACGCCTGAGAGACTAAAGCCGCTGTTTCCAGATAGGGACGCTGGTTTTCACCCACCCATTGAGTAAACAGGAACACCAACGGACTCAAGACATTGTCAGGCTGGGAACTGGCAACCTGGACGAGCTGGTCTTGCCAGGTGGAATAGTCGATCCACTTTAGAGGATGACCGATCGCGCGGATTTCGTCCACCAGTTGCTCTAAGGACACCATCTCCGGACTGACCAAGTGAAACGCTTGACCCCATAAATCTGGCTGCTGGGACAGATGGACGATGGATTGGGACACATAGTCTACAGGAGTCAAGCTGAGATTTAACTCTAACTCCGGCGCACTCCCCAATTGAATCAACCCTCTAATTAATCGGTCAATCAGATCCCCCGGTTGAGACGCCCCAGTTTGGCTATGTCCCGTAATCATACCCGGTCGGTAAATCGAAGCCGGAATTCCCCGTGCGTGGGCTTGTTTGACCAACTTCTCACCCACCCATTTACTCTGGGCATAACCGTCAGATAATTCCTCCCCTGACTCTAAGCTATCCTGTTCTAAAATTACCGACATTTGAGCATAGCGCGGAGATTGAAACACATCCAGCGTCGAGACGAAGTGAACGGGTTTAACCTTGGTTTTGCTGGCTAATTTGAGAATCTCTTGAGTTCCCAGAACATTGGCGGCTCGCAAGGCGCTGTAAGGATAAATTAAATTGACAAACGCCCCATTGTGATAGATGGTGTCAATCTCGCTGGTTAACGCTTTGTACTGCGACTCCGACAGTCCCAACCGAGGTTGAGCTAAATCACCCAACACAGGGACAACCCGCGACTCCAGCTTATCGGGTGAGAGTAAATAGCGGTTGAAGTTCGCCGCAATCTTTTGCTGAGCAGCCTCTAAGGTTTTAGCACGCACTAAGCAATAGACTGTAGCATTAGTGTGCTGGAGTAATTCCTGCAATAAAAATGCGCCCAGAAAACCTGACGCACCTGTAATCAAAATCTTTTCCGGTGCAGTGTCCGGCTGACGATAAGGCTTTTCTGGATAAATCGTCCCATCCAAAACTGCGTCGTTGGCTAAATCCGTGACCGCAATTTTACCTGTAACCGTTGTCCCATCCCCTTGGTCAGGTTGAGACGGATCATCGTGAGTCTTTGCGGTAATGGTTTGAGCCAGTTCCGCCACTGTAGGCGCTTCAAATAGAGCAAACAACGGTAACTCTACCTGAAACAGTTCTCGCACCTGAGACAACAGTTGCGCCGTCAGCAGCGAATGTCCCCCCAGTTCAAAGAAGTTGTCATAAACACCCACACGCTCAACATCCAATACTTTTGCCCAGATTTGTGCTAACTCCTGTTCAACGGGTGTGCGCGGTGCGACGAAGGTATCCTGGGAAACTTGTTGCGCCTGGTTAGGGTCAGGTAACGCCTTGCGATCAACTTTTCGGTTGGGTGTTAGGGGCAGACTATCCAGTAGCACAAAGGTAGAGGGAACCATATAAGCCGGTAGCTTATCACTCAAGAATGATCGCAACTGCGCCAGAGATAATCCTTGAGTTTTAATAATATGCTCAATGCTCTGATGGATTTGCTCCTGCTGGGTGGGCGTGGTCTCAAAAATCACCCCGGCGTTTTCCTCAACATGCCAAGCGACAGTGCCATGCAGCCACAAGGGATTTTGCACCCCTGGCAGTTGCACCCGTAATAGTATGGGTTGGTTGTTTTGCCAAAACGTTGGGGTCAGTGCTTTTAAGCTAATCCCATTGCGGCTGAAGTTTTGCGTCGTTACTCCCACTTGTTGACCCGACTCAAATTCAGCAAGGCAATTAATCTGGAGTGGAATGCGCGGTTCTGTCCGCAGATTTCCCAGACTGCGATGGAGTTTCGCCTTCTGGCTGGGTGTGGTGTCAAACTTGACGCCAACATAGTCTTCAACATGCCAAACAATGATTCCTTGTAGCCATAGCGGGGTTTCGACTCCGGGCAATTGTAATCGTAGCAATAGGCGTTGATCCGTTTGCCAGAGTTCAGAAGTTGATACCTTTAAGCAAATCCCCTCATGGCTGATATTTTGCGTCATCACCCGGACTTTTTCCCCGGACTCCAATTCCGCCAGACAATTAATATTTAGGGGTATTCGAGGTTCTTGGCGGCGTAAGTCATGAACCACCAATCCCTGGGTTTGGGCAATGTGTTTGATACTCTGACGTAAAAGCGCCTGTTGGGTCGGTGTGGTGTCGAGTCTTACTTCTATCCGTTCCTGGGATTTTGTGGCGATGGTTCCGGTGAGTTTAAGTTCATCGGGGACGCCGGGAAATTGACAACGCAGCGTCAAGGATTGACCGTTTTGCCAAGGGGTGGTTCCATTGATTAAGGTGATGCGATCGCAAGAGAAATCGCTGGTGGTTAATTCAATTTCTGGATTCCCTTGGTACGCTACCCAGCACGTCGTTTGCAGGGGGATATGTTCGACATTCAAGTCACTGACGAGATAGGCAACCAACCGTTTTTCGCCAGAACTGTCATCACGGGCGACAACCACCGCGTCTCGGATACCCGCATGTTGATAGAGGGCAGATTCAATATCGCCGAGTTCAATCCGGAAGCCACGAATTTTTACCTGATGATCCAGGCGACCTAAACATTCGAGAGTCCCATCGGGTAAGTACCGGGCTAAGTCTCCCGTGCGATAGAGACGGGCATCCGGTTCTCGACTAAAGGGATCGGGAATAAATCGTTCATCGGTTAGGTCAGGTCGGTTGAGATACCCTCGTGCTAAACCCACCCCACCAATCAGTAATTCTCCTGGTTCTTCCAGAGGTACAAATTTAATCGGGTCAGATGAGTTTTGCTCAGGATGAGCCAGATAAATTTGGGTATTGGCAATGGGGCGACCAATGGGTATTGATTTTTCCGCCGATTCCACCTTATGCACCGCTGACCAGATTGTGGTTTCTGTCGGTCCGTACATATTCCACAGGGAACCACTCCGTTCTAGGAGTTGACGCGCCAACTCGCGGGACATGGGTTCTCCACCACAGAGAACTTTAAGCTGGGGATTTCCCTGCCAACCTGCGGCTAACAACATCCGCCAAGTGGCGGGGGTGGCTTGCATGACAGTAGCACCGGATTCTTGCAAAACTGGGATTAACTGAGCAGCATCTGCAGCTACATCTGGCGTCACTAACACAATATCAGCGCCAACGATTAAGGGTAAATACAGTTCCAATGCAGCAATATCGAAGCAGATGGTGGTTACAGCCAGCAGGGTGTCATCTGGGGTGAGTCCGGGTGCGATACTCATTGAGGTGAGGAAATTTACCACCCCACGATGCAAAACTTGTACGCCTTTGGGTTTACCGGTTGAGCCGGAGGTGTAGATTGTGTAGGCTAGATTGTCAGGTGTGACGCCACTGTCTAAGTTCTCCTGACTATGTTTAGTAATTGCCTGTTGATCTCTATCCAGGCACACTATTCTTGCTTGGGTTTTCGGTAACCGGGTCAGTTGTTCTTGTTCGGTGACGAGAACGGTGACTTGGGAATCTTCAATCATCAACGCTAAGCGTTCTTGGGGATAGGCGGGATCAAGGGGGACATAAGCGCCCCCAGCTTTGAGAATCCCCAATAGACCAATCACCATATCCAGCGATCGCTCCATACATATCCCTACCAGTACCTCTGGTTTAACCTGTAGCGTTTGTAAGTAGTGAGCAACCTGATTAGCGCGGTGGTTCAGTTCCCGGTAGGTTAGGGTTTGACCCTCAAACCGAATCGCGATTTTGTTAGGCGTGCGACGCTCTCCTTGTTCAATGAGCTGATGAATACATTGAGCTGCGGGATAGTGGGTTTGGGTTTGATTTAACTGTTCAAGTCGCTGCTTTAATTCACGTTTTCTGTTTGTATCCGGAATACCGTCAAGTTGAGCAACTTCTAATGATGATTTATAGAAACGATTCATCATGATTTCCCCTTGGAACAGGTTTAGCGTGGTCGTTGTTTTTGGTTGAATTCGGTGATGTTCAATTCACAAGTAAGCTAGCCATTCGCTATTCTTCTCTGATACAAAGAGCATTTTTTTACTGTCACCTATTTACTCCAATTGTCTCACTTAAATTCAATATTTCGCTTGAGCAATATTTTTTTAATTATTGCTAAACCGCTATCTGAATTTTAATTTCTGGTCTTTGCTTCTCAAGGGGGTGGATAACACTCATCCATCACTAGGGCATGACATAAACGATTTAATGTTCCTCGATTACAGTCTCAGAAAATCATCAATTTATTCGGTCATAGCGATACAAGAGGGGTAAAGTATCTGTCACGATTGAGTTTGTCGGCTTTTGTCGCCTGTAATACAAGCGTATGACTTGTATTTTCTCTTTTCGTATAGTATTCCAATTCCCCGATCTGAGCAACAAGATGATGGGAACTTTACGGAGTCTTTAAAATAGCGAGGTACACAGACAGATCCCCGACAACTCCTACGAAGTCGGGGATCTTGCTTGAGGGTGTACCTCATCAACCACCAAATCTGCTGTAAACCCGCCCCGACTCCCCTATCTCCCCTACTCCTGATACCAAGTTAACCCTAGCGCCGCCGTTTCTTCTGGCGCTTGAGCCACCAGTCGATTACTCCGGAACACTAAAAAGTAGACACTTGCTAAAATCAGCGCTACGCCAATCCCCCAAACACCGCCTCGGTAATTAGGTATGGAAACACAAGCAACTAGGGCAAATGTGGCTAAAGCCAAACCCACAAATGCTCCCGCCGTTCCCAATGGACTTTCGTAGGGTTTGGGTAAATTAGGATTCCCTTTGAGCTTCATGTAGCTAACCATGACCAAAATATAGGAAATTAATGCCCCAAACACAGCCATATTCAAAATCACGGCATCTACGGCTTCAATACCGATATTCACCAGTAGCACACAGAGAAATCCAATCGTCGCCCCCACAATTAATGCCCGATGGGGGGTATTCGTTTTACTCGTAACCGATAGCCAACGGGGTAAGTACCCAGCACGGGATAGGGAGAAAATAATCCGTCCGTAGGCAAACATATTACCGTGGAGACTGGCAATTAAACCACAAATCAGTGCGAGTGCTGTGACAATGGTACTGGTAGCGCCTGCGCCAAAATAAGCCTCTAACCCATCTCGTAGGGGAGCATCGGATTGAGCAATCGCCGCCGCGCCCCCGCCAACACCGGAGTTAATCACCACGGTGAAAATTGACAGAATAATCAGAGTAAACATGCCAGAAATCATTCCCGTTGGCATATCCCGAGGCACATCATCAGTTTCCTCAGCCGTCATGGGTAGTTGTTCAATCGCCAGATATAACCATATCGCAAAGGGAATCGCGCCAAACACCCCAAACCAGCCTTTCGGTAACCAGGTTTGTGACTGTTCCGGTTCAGCCGGAATATTAAACAGTAGGCTAAAACTAAATTCACCCGATACCAGCATACTTACATAGAAGATGGCTAATACCGTCATCGCGATGATAGTTAGCCAAAGACAGACTGTCACACTCAGTTCAAAGCCTCGGATGTTAATCGCCAAGAAAATAGCGTAGGCAAACACCCAGATAAAAAAGCTGGGCAGATTGGGTAATAAGGGCTTGAGGTAGTTGCTTAAACTGAAAACCAGCGCCGCATTGGCGAGGACATATTCAATGGTGACGGTAATCCCACAAATAAACCCCCAAAAAGGACCGAGGGCATAGCGTGTGAACGAGTAGAATCCGCCAGCATAGGGGAGGGCGGCTGAGAGTTCGGCGCTGCTATAGACCAAACAGAGATACATGATTGCCATTAAGAAAGCGGCAATACTAAACCCCCAGAATCCTCCGGAGGCTAAACCATAGTTCCAACCATAGAAATCACCTGAGATAACAGCGCCAACCCCTAAACCCCATAAGAGTAAACCCCCGGCATTTCCTTTCAATTGTCGGCGTCTGAGATAGCCATTATTTACTGTTTCGTAAACAGCAATACCTTGAGAGTGTTGCATAGATAAACCTTATATTCAACTGTTTACCTTGCACCCCAATAATTCTTCATTCAGCTCAAACCTTGGGTTGTTTAAGTTCACAAGATTGGACGGCGTTTCCTGCTATCTTTTTCCCCGAATGAGAGAAAAAACGAACGCCGCCCGTTCCTTGTTAATTGTTGATTGCAAAGAACCCTGTAGCTTGCTTGGAGAGAAGCGAGTAGCATCTAGTTCTTTGACAGCATCATTCCATCATTCAGCAGATCGTAATACAGATCCGGATTGACCGCTAAGTTAGTTTAATTGCTGATATAGCGCTATTATACTTGCCAAACAGCTCAACGTGTATTACACTAATCACGCACTTGGCTCGTCATTTGTATGACAAAAGATTCTAGGTGATCTTAATCTTTATATAAAATACACATGCAGCTTTATCGGGACGTGCCAACGGATCAACTCCACCCAATTCTGGCAAGCGTTCAGTAGATTGATTTTAAAAAGAATGGCGGGGATTTTTATGCAAATTTCAGTGAATTAGTCAGGGCGCTAGATACAGATCGGGAGCATTTGCAGGTGCATACACGCTTACTGGCGCGGGCGATGGAGTGGGATAGGGAAGGAAGGGCGTGATCCCAGTTTTTTGCTGCGGGGGAAGGATTTAGGAACCTCAGAACAATGGGTTAAGCTGACAACTATTTGACACCGGGCAACAACTATGCTAGCTTGCTCCAAATGTTCTTGATCCAAATGTTATAATTTCCTAACAAAAAAAACCTTTCCTCTCTTGCATTTATTGTTAGAAACGCTACAATTTTTGGTGACAGAAATAAAATCGTCAACTCACAATACGACTGAAAATCAATTACCCCACCTGAGTTCAGAGGCAATTAACCCTAATCCTGAAACCGATCAATACTCAGGTGAGTAGTCTACAAACCAACTAAAATCTGAAGATTTTCCCCCAAGTTAACCAAAGCTAGATGGGGTAAATCTTCAACTGAAAACATCGAGACATTTGCAACAAGCGTGAGATAACCTTTGACAACCAAAACCCAAGGAGTTTAGGGAAAAATGGATTGCCGTACTATTCAATTTTGCGATCGCGCCGCTCAAATCGATTATGTCCAACTCCAGGCTCTGTTTCGCCTCGGCGCTTTCTGGGCAAAGGATCGCAGCATTGAGGACTGGAAAATCGCGATCGCGAATAGTGAACCTGTAATTACCTTATGGGATGACCAACGCCTGATTGGATTTGCTCGCGCCACCTCCGATGGGATTTACCGCGCCACGATTTGGGATGTCGTCATTCACCCCGACTATCGCGGCGTTGGTTTGGGACGCAAGCTCGTCGAAACTGTCCTCACTCACCCTAAAATGTGTCGGGTTGAGCGAGTTTATTTAATGACCACTCATCAACAACGCTTCTACGAACGCATTGGATTTGAATGTAACTCGACAACCACAATGCTGCTATACAATCAACCGCTCATGAGTGCTCTGCCAACACCCGCTCGATCATCTCCGGAGTTGCTAGAGGCATAGAACATTGTAACCGGATACAAGTGTCTGTGGCTGAATCGTCGGTTGGTTCCTTACCAGGAATGGGTAGCAGTTCTAAGCGTCCCTGCATCACGTTCACCAAGGTTTGCACCATCAACCAAGTCATTCCAGGTGACGTTGTTGATGAGGTTGTGTCACTCTCACTTGTTTGAGTCTCCGATTCAGATTCACAAGAGAGTAAATCAATGGCTTCACTCAAAATCGCGTGGGGACAGTCCACATCAACACAGATATTAACCATCTGGGAGTGGTCAGAATTTGCCACACAAACATGAATACTCCCTTCTTCCATTTGGGCAATGATGCTGTCCACCATTCCCATTAATACCTGACGAAAACGCCGGGGATCAGCTAATATTTCTATCTCTGGGTCAGGGGAAATCACTTTCAGCCGCAGATTCCGATTCCCCGCTTGCATGTGGGTGAGGACTTCGAGTTCTTCAAAGCATTGGCTCAATTGCAGGGGGCGAGTCTCTGGACGATTAGTACCGTGTTCCGTTTTTGCCACGGCAATCACCTCATCTAAAAGTTTTACCATCTTCTGCGCCGAGATATGGGCTTGAGCCACGAATTCCTTAACTTCTTCCGGTGAGTCACATAAATCGGACAAAATGAGCTGATGCATCCCCATTAAACTACTCAGGGGAGATCGCAGTTCGTGGGATGTCCGCGCTAAGAACCCAGCTTTATACTGGCTTATTTCATGCGCCATTTGGTAAGCCAATTGGGTTTGCTGGAGTTCCTGCTTCAGGGGTTCAAGTTCATCCTCCTTCACGGGTTCCGCCTTGGCTGGCTGGGATTCCTCCGGTTTTGACATTGGCGATTCTGATACCGTTGAACCGTCTGGCTGTTTGCTGGAACGAGTAGCGCGGCTGACAACGAGTCCCATGACAATACCCACTACCAGATAGATCAGCTCCATGTTGCCCATATTTTTTCCAACTCTTCAACGTAATCTTGGCAGGAGTCCCCATCCACAATCTGTAATTTGGGTGGGGTAGTGGACTAACGAATTTTACTTTTGATTCTTGCCATACCCGCCTACAGCTCAAGCATAGCCCGTTTTCCTCATCGTCATCATCCCTTAGACACTGAACAGTTGAATGAGACAGCACCTTGGCGCAAAATTTGCCAACTGTCTCCTGTCCATTTCACCACTGTGGAAGGTACGCCTTGGGTATTGGAGTGAGGCTCTTCTAGTTCTGTGGATTCCGTGGGATGAAGGGTCAACACCTCCGGAAACTCTGCCTCAATTTCTGACATTGTATGTAAGGGAGGTTTCCCGGAAATGTTGGCGCTTGTCGTGGCTAAAGGAGCCGTCTGCGACAAAATCGCGATCGCCACTCTAGAGTTGGGAACCCGCAAGCCAATCGTAGTCGGATCTGTGGGGTTCATCGCCCCTGTAACTTTATCCGAAGCGGGCAGGACTAATGTTAGCGCTCCGGGCCAATATTTCTGCGCCACTTGCTGCCAAATCTCTAATTCGGCGTCTGTCCCCTTGACATAAGACCAAAGTGATGCAGGAAATGCTCCCATTAAAATTAAGGGCTTGTTATTGCTTCGCTGCTTGAGCGTAAATATCAATTCTGCATAATCCGGTCGTACAGCCAGAGCGGGTATCGTGTCGGTGGGAAAGCTTACGATCTGACCAGAATTAGCGCCAGCCACTAGGGCAGACATGAACACATGAGTCATGTTGAGGTTAGATAATACTCTGATAGCTTCAGGGGAATATTTAATATTTTGCTAGAAATTAAGGCAAAAGTCAAAATTTGTCATTTGTCATACTCAAGGGAGCGAGAAGCAAGCTACGTCATTTGTCATATTATGTTTTAACGATTGCCTCTAATTGCGATCCTGTCAAAGCTATCTTTATTAAGGGTGTTTGACAGAATATGATATCATTCGTTTGACTTATAACTTATCACTTATTATTGCCGATACGCCAAAGCAAAACGGTCAATTCCAGCTAAATCTGGAATTATCTGAATCTGACCATAACTGCCCTGTTGATGCAATAACTGGGCAATCGTATTACTTTGTCCTGCCATCATTTCTATCATCCAAACGCCCCCAGGACGCAGGTAATCGGGAGAAGTATTAATCAGGTGTCGAATGCAGTCTAGACCATCAATTCCCCCGTCAAGTGCCATAAGGGGTTCGTGATCCCGTACTTCTGGCTGTAACTGTTGTAGTTCATCTGTGGGAATATAGGGAGGATTGGATACTATACCACTCAATTGACCTTTGAGTGCTGCCAAGGGGGAAAACCACGACCCTTGATAAAATTGAATTCTTGACTCAAATCCTAACTGTTGAGCATTCAGTTGGGCAATAGCGAGGGCATCGGTACTGTAATCAACGGCGTGAATCGTCGCACTCCGAAACGCCTCAGCTAATCCTAACGCGATCGCGCCGCTGCCTGTGCCTAAATCTGCCCACTGTCCCGAGTCAAGTTGGGGTGTGGGACTCTTCCCCGTCGCGCTTACCGCCAAATCGATTAAATATTCCGTTTCCGGTCGAGGAATTAAAACAGCAGGGGACACATTCAGCGAAAAATGCCGCCAAGGAGTGATCCCCACTAAATACTGTACAGGCAAGCGGTCATCAAGACGCCGCTGCCAGAGTTGAGCCAGGACTGACAGCGGATAGCGTAATTCGATGTGCGATCGCGTCTTAAAAGACTCTAGGCGCAGTGATAGGGGGTCAAGTCCTGCTACCTCTTGAAGTAACCAATCTACTTCAGCCACAGGGATACCCGCCTCTCCCGCAGACATTCGGGCATCTTGTCGCCACAGCCACAGATCTTGACCCGATACCACAAGAACTGAAAATTGTTGAATCAGTAAATTATCTTTCTCAGAATTGATAAACTTCAAATCCTTATGCTCATGGGTTGTTCGTACCTTATCGACGTTGTAAAAATTCTATCGTTTCTGGAGATGGTAAGAGTTCAAATCGGTTGAGTTCTGGAGCGTCTTGGGTTTTCCAAGCTTCAATTAAGCGTCCTAAACTCAAAACCTGAATCTTCACTGTAGATGCGATCTCAGGATTGCCTTGTTTGTAACGCTCAACTTGCTGCTGTAATTGATCCTTATCAAAAAAGAGAGGAATTATCGGCTGACCATTTTGTTGAGTGGTTAGATATGCCGGATTTTCTCCAGCCGTAGCATAAAACAGGGGAACGTCAGGAAATTGCTCTACTTGCTGTCCTCTTTGACGCAGCAGATTTATTGCTGATTCTACCTGCTGCTGAACAGGTACGACGACAAAATCTACACCTTCTGGATTATTTTGACCCTGCTCCAGCTTGTAAATATCTGCTATTGTTACTACGGCTACTTGAGCTGTATTACCTAATTCAGGGTTATTCTTCTTGATCCGCTGCTCAATGAAAGCCTGAGCATCTTGCCCACTAATAAATGCACCGGCTACTGGTATTCTTTGATTTTCGTCTTGGGCAATCGATAGAGTTATTAATGCTCCTTGTTCATTGGTAATTGTAAACACTGGCACAGTTCCTAACTTTTGAAGAATCTGCTGTTCGGTCAAAGCCTCTACACTCAGATTTCCTATAAACAGGGAACCCAGCAAAGCCGTACTAACCAAGCCTATTTTTTTACTCCAACCCATCAATAATTTCATTTGAATTACCTCAATTTTGACCCTAATTTTCACACCGAGAACACTCCTGTTTTTTGAGGAGCAACTTTTTCATTCATTTTGAATCATGGATACAGAACCCTTTCTAATCCTGGACATTCAGACCTCCTTTAAGTCACCTCAAATTAAATTAGTTAGAGGGGCGGGACGATGGGCGCGATTGTAAAAATTGTATAGCTTCTGGTGATGGTTCCAAGAAAAACTTTTCTAGAACGGGATCATCGCTGTTTTTTAGTTCGCTAATTAGACCCTCTAAAGTAATCACCTTAATCTCAATCTGAGAGGCTGCTTCAGGTTTTTCGGCTATTAACTGATCGAGATTTCTTTGTAATTGATCTTTATCAAAGAAAAAAGGAATAACTTCCTGATTTCCATTTTGACCAGGTAGATATACTTGATCTTCACCTACTGTAGCTACCGCAAAAAACAGAGGAACACCATTAAATTGTTGGATTTGCTGACCCTCCTGTTGGAGCAAATTTATTGCTGAATTCACTTGTTGCTGTCTTGGCTCTAAATCAACGACTAGGCGTTGCTGTTGGTCTTGATTTGCTTCCTCTAACCGTTGATAAACAAATCCTAATGATCTCGGGACAATCTGAAGATTGCTTCCCGCCTCTGGTTGCTGAGTTTTTAGTTCATTTAGAAGAACCTGAGCATCTTGTGGACTTAGAAAAAAAGGAGTAACTACAACGCTGTTTTGAGCGTCACAACCTATCGGCTGACCTGTATCTGGAGCAACACACCGATGAAGAGGTATACCATCTGCGCGAGCAATCATAAAAACTGGCACAGTTCTCAGCTTTTCAATCACCTGCTGTTCAGTCAAAGCCAGCGCCCGCATATTTCCACCAAACAAGGAGCCTAGGAGGGTCGTCCCCACTAAACCTAATGTTGCACTCCAGCGAACTAATGATTTCATAAAACAATTGCCTCTTGAGTTCCAGTATAGCTACCTCATCAAAACTAGGATACCGCTCTCAGTTAATGATGACATCTCTCTCATAAATCCGTTGAAACCTTCATGTAGAGTCTATCCATCCTGAGCTAGGTTGTTTTCCTAGCACTATCGATAATTACGATAGTTACGATTGACCTCCCGCAAAAGTGGCGAGGGTTCCATGAACCGCTTGTACTACTTAGTGGTCAAGTGCGGTTGTTGAGTGACGAGAGTTGAGTCATGTATTCCTGAGCATTCCCAGTCGTATCTGAGTTAACAAAATTGACTATGTTCAATCCCACAGAGTTCCACTTGTTTAAGATTTGGGTTAATGTTATTATTTCAAATTAACAAAAAATGGCGGGTCTTAACTCCTCTTCCCCAAAGGATTATAGTATAAAAGAATCAGCACTCGTCAAAAAATTTAGGTAAGCTCATCCCCTGCTTAAAAGACGGGGTCTTTAACTTATTTCTTCAACCCCAAACCAGCTAAATCGCTCACGGCGAGAGGTTTATGCACCATGAACCATTAACCATCAGCTGTGAACAGGGGGCGTTTCCTTCCACCCTAACTGAAGTCCATAGACTTCCACGCCACCCTTTTGTTATTAAAAAATCGGGATGACAGGATTTGAACCTGCGACATCCTGCTCCCAAAGCAGGCGCGCTACCAAGCTGCGCTACATCCCGATGCCTATCTTGATAGTATACCCTAGCGTCCAATTTGCCTAGTCTCCACCGCACAAAAATTAGTCTGGATACCAGAACATCCCTTTGATCCCTTCGGGATCGGACATAAATCCCATTTGCCGATAAAAATTGACCACCTGGGGATCAGCAAAGAGAGTGATATTACTGATATCTTCACTGCGAAGTTTCTTGATTGTGTACTTCATTAACGCCTTACCCAGTCCCTTGCCTTGGAATTCGGGGTGAACCACCACATCCCAAATTGTGGCATTAAAGGCATGGTCGGACGTAGCCCGGGCAAAGCCAATCAGACGCCTAGTGTTCCCTCGCTGCTGCCACATAGACACCACCAGGAAACTGTGTTGAATTGCTTTGCGAACTTTCCGCATGGGTCGTCGTGACCAACCCACGGCGTCGCAAAGCTCCTCTAACTCATACAGATCGAGTTCTCGCTCCGTACTAAAAAGGATACGCTCATTATCAGCGCGATCGCCAGAGCCTGGAGACTCGCTTAGATTTGAAACGGCATCCCCTTCCAATTTCGTCGATGTAGAAGCAGTGTCAGCACTGCCAAAAAAGCTCTTCCAAAAACCCATGCCGGTGTGGCTATAGCATTTTATACTGGTATTCGTTACATAAAACTTATTCTCAGCTACTTACAACTAGACATATCTAGCTGGGTAACTTGCTGGGTAACTTGATGGTTATTCAAAAGTTTGACGTTTTGAACTTTAAGGACTTACGGGTACCATAGAATCCCGCCACACGACAAAAACTGCTCAACCAGTATGCTTTGTCGTTTTGTCTATTCCATCTACAAGAAGCTACATGGGTTGAGTCGTAACAACAACTTGTAGAGGTTTTGACCAATGGAATAGCCAAGCCATACAACAAGTGGAAACGTTCCACTTGTTCAACTTTATCACATAAAGTGTCGGAGAAGTTAGTTGTCATGCATAAGTTTTTTCTTGACTTTTGGTAGGACAACTTTCAACTGACACGCTTATCGTACCACAATTGGATTGAGATGCTCCTATCACCGTTATGACCTTATAACCCCTGGCGCTTAGGGTCACAGTACCCCAAAGCTTCTAACTAGAGCTTATCCTAACCCCCAGTTCCCAGCATGTTTGGCTAGTGCCGTCCTTCAACGATGCCACTTTATTTCTACGGCTCAGTGGCAAATTGTGACTCAGGGCAAGACTTTCTTTAGCTAGACTGAGGCTATTGTGCCGAATTTGTGAGAGATTAACCAGATACGGCAGGTTTTTGCCTTGAGGCTGAGCTTGCTGGTCTATCCCAAAAGCTTTTTACCAAAGCGAACGCCTTTTCCCCCTACTTATGGCTGCGGGTCTGAAATCATCAACACTAGAACTGCTAAAGCGCTTCAACCGGGCGTTTCCGGAATTTTACGAGCAGTTTGTCAGTAGTGAGATCCAATTGCAAAACCTTCGGCTAGCTTATAAACTCTACAAAACTCGGCGCGTCGTCATTGAGATCAAACCCGAAGGCTCGAAAAGCGCCCTACATTTTGCCTACCGCAACCAGTCTTTTCTCCTCAGTGATATTTTTGGGGTTTTAGCTGCCTATGGATTGACAATTCACAGCCTGAGTCTTCATGGTCAAATCAGTCCCCCCATGCTGGTGTTCATCAAGCTAGTGGTATCCCGTGGTAGCAAAGCTTTGACCCCCAAAACCGCCGATAACGTCTGCCGTGCCATTCGGGAGGCGCTGGCAGGACGTTTTGAAGTTGAAGAAATGCTAGCAGTGGAATTTAATCTGGATGCTGGCTTAGAACAAGTAGAAACTGAGTTCTATGTAGACCCAGTATTTCATCTACCCGCCCTGTTAATTGAAGCCGATAACCAGCCAGGATTGTTTTATAAGGTAATGTATGCTGTTTGGCAAGAAGACTTACTCGTCGTCAACGCTAACTTACTTGTCTGGCGTGGACGTACCCGCCTCATTCTCTACTTGCTCGGTCCCAATGAAAACTTGATTCCCGAATATTTGGGTCAAAAAATTGCCGAAAGTGTCCGACAGCGATTATTAGGGCGTCGGTTTTGAGTTTTGAGTGGGATAAACTCTTTCCCCTACACCCCTACACTCCACACCCTTGACCACCTGTGCCAATTCTCGGATAGGATGGATGTATGGCAACGATTGAGATTCTTGGGGCTACCCACGCCTACGAATTAACGCCTCCCAAGGCATCCTCATCCCCAGTTTTGGTTTTTATCCACGGCTGGCTGTTAAGTCGTAACTATTGGCAACCACTGATTGACCGATTAGATGCTGATTATCAATGTTTAGTCTATGATTTGCGGGGATTTGGTGATTCTCAATCCCCAACTGATAAAACACCACAAACCGAATCGGCTTTTAGGGCTACTACTTCTGGCGGGGCGGGTGAGAACGATAATGCCACATTAACATCGGCAGACGTTAGCGCCACTGGTTTATCGACCAGTAACTATACCCTTGCTGCTTATGCCAGGGATTTGGGTATTCTATTGGAAAAGCTGGCAATCGATAACGCTTGGCTTATTGGTCACTCTCTGGGTGGCAGTATCGCCTTGTGGGGAGCCTCAGTGGCATCAGAACGGGTCAAAGGGGTGATTTGTCTGAATGCGGGGGGCGGCATTTATTTAAAAGAAGAGTTTGAACGATTTCGGAATGTGGGTAAGCAGTTGGTCAAACGCCGCCCTCAGTGGTTGTGTTATCTGCCCTTGATTGATGTACTGTTTACACGGGCACAAGTGGCGCGTCCTCTGGCACGGCGTTGGGGACGGCAACGGGTCATTGATTTCGTTGTGGCTCACCCAGAAGCGGCACTGAGAAGTCTGTTGGATTCGACAACCGAGGCTGAGGTTCACCGTTTGCCTCAGGTGGTATCACAGCTTCAGCAGCCTGTTTATTTTTTGGCGGGTGCGAATGATACGATAATGGCACCAAAATATGTGCGCCATCTGGCTAGCTTCCATAAGCTTTTTCAAAATGGGGGTGCCAATGTGATTGAAATTTCTAATTGTGGTCATCTGGCAATGGTGGAACAACCTGATATTGTGGATGCTCAAATTCGGAGAATTTTGGCTGAGTCTTTGAGTTTCTCGTAATCAAAGCTCGTTCTGCCAACAGAATATTTCTACCACTTGCCCTACTGCACATGTTTGTCTTTCTGTCAATGCGTAAGTCCTGACGTACCCACTGTGACATCCTCCCCCCGTGAATCGAAGATTACACAGGGAGTTTTATAGCTCCCCCAATCCCCCACTTTTTGATAAACGAGCACGGAGGGATTTGAACCCCCGACACCCAGAACCGGAATCTGGTGCTCTATCCACTGAGCTACGCGCCCTTTTGTGCAGCGGCGTTCAGAAAGAAACACACTGGCACAAATCATATTATAACTTCGATTTGGGAAAAATGGCAATCTGGGTAATTGATGCTTCCTTCAGTGACATACTCCTACACCAACTGAGTACAGTATGGTGTAGGCTCTAGAGCGACTTAAAAGGGAGATATAGGTAGCGAATGTTACCTCAAGCCGCTTTCCCTTTTGACTTTCCCGAATATTCTCCCTTTAGATAGATGCACATTCCCCTCTTCTTTGTGAAAAAGAACTTGTGTGTATGCTTTGTAATCCCTAGGGCGACCTAATACAGGTTCAGTACTAACTTGCCTATTATCAGGACTCGTTTGTTGACACTCCCCGCCCTATAAGTGCGGGGATTCTTAGTTCCGCGACACACCTTACAATTATCTATCCTTGCGGCAAT
>NZ_JBKHUP010000074.1:0-41565 GCF_046565525.1 Coleofasciculus sp.
ATCAGGGTGACAACAAACGTTAGTGGTTAAACCCGCCCCTACAAAAGGGTGGATTTAGTGACATTAAGGTGACAAAAAATGTTATACAAAATCCGAGTTAGCCACCCCTTTTATAACCCAGTCCGCGTAGGCGGACTTTGTTTGTGTAGCAGCGATTTTAATCGCCGTGGTAAACGAGGGTTACTAAGGCAGATTTAGTTCTCGTAGGTTGGGTAGAGCGTAAGCGAAACCCAACCTACAAAGATGACATAATTCCGATTTTAATCGCCGTGGTAAAAGGGGGTGACAAACATCTATGCGGGTAATGTCCAAATTAAATAGGATGCCCATATCGCCGCCACTACAGCCAGAATCACTAACCATAATGGATAATGGGCGCGACTGATTTTCCCATCTGATGTACTCAATGTTTCCACATCAATCCAAGGCGTAACCCCCCGCCGAAACCAACCCATTACTGTCACCGATTCACCGACTAAATCACTGGGGCGAGTTCCCAGGGGGAGTAAGTTACCCAGAGGACCTAAAATTGAAAAGTAATGCAGTTTAACTAACCCACTATCCGTTTCGATAATTAAATCGACCCCTAACCAATTCTGCAATCCGCGCCGCCCTAAAAGTTTACCTGTAAATTCCACAGGTTGATGGGTAGAGGGTAACGCATTCGGATCAGCTAACATTTGTTCTAAGCTGGGTTGGTGACGAATCGCCGCAGGTTTGATATCGGGAAAGTAACGATTAATCCAGAGAATAATACTTAAACTAAATGCAATTAGGATACAAGCATCCAGAAATGACCCAGCGTTGTGTAACCATATCAGCCGCCAGAATCCACTTATCCACTTGCGAGATAACAAATCACTGAGAATACCGAGTAGCCAGAATACCACTCGCAGCACAACACCGACAACGAATCCAGTTAATAGGACACTTTGAAATAAGGGAAAGGCTTTATAACTATCAATTAGTTTCAACCAGCGTGTTTTATTATCCCGTATTGGCGGTGGTGGTATGGGTAAATCCAATTCTGTACCCAACCGCCACTCATAAGCATAACGAGCGCACAAATGCAAGCGATCGCCTAATAAAGGATGAGCCTCTGTGATAATTAACCAGTGGCGGTAAGGGTTGGTACATTCCCACTGTAAAACCCGTTCAAAGGGAACATGGGGCGAACAACTGCTTAAGAGTAATCCTTGTCGGTATCCTAGGGGTAATACTAAATCAAAGCTTTCCCATAAGGGGCGGGTTTGATCGGCTTGATGGATTGCATCACTCATTCCTAAGCCGATTTTCAATAGCGCCCGGGTTAAGCCGTTGGGATTTCCGGTGGTTTCTATCGCCACGCGATCGCTATAGTAAATTCTAATCCGGGAAAACCAGAGCAGGGGGAGGCGCAGTAGCCAGTAGGTGGTGTAACCTAAGCTGGAAATAATACTGGTAATCCCTAAACACAGAGGCGGTAACACTCGTTGAGTGGCGGGATATTTGCCCCGAATCCACTCCGCTAACCGTTCTCCCCCTTGGGCAACATATATATATAGGAGATAGGGAAACTGGAGAATTAATGTGCCTAGAGAACTTAAGATAAAGTCCCAGTTAACAATATGCCCCAACTGAGTCGCATAGATCGTGGCGATTTCATCTTCAGCGAGTTGTGTCAATAAGCCCTCACTGACGACAATTCGAGCCGTGCGAGGCAAATTACCATAGGTTATCGCTAAAGGCGCTTGTGTGGGTAAAATACCCAGCGTCGGTAACGGTAAACGGCGTTGACGGCAAAAGCGTTGGATAGTTTTAGCCGATTCTGATGATCGCGCCGCCAGTTGGCTTACGGAAAGAGGTTCTAATCCATACACCTGTCTTAATAGCCAATCCATTAACCAGGGAGAGACGATTAGCGTCACGATCCCTAAGATAGCTAAAACCTGAGTAGGATCACGGTAGAACCATTGAATCGGTGATAATAGCGGCAATTTCACCAAGATAGTATTGGTGGTTGCCATTAAAAACTTTAGCCAGAAACGCAGCAACCAAGCAAACGCGATCGCACTTCCTACCCCAATTAGCCCCAATCGCCTTAATTTCGGGCGTTTGAAGGGACTCCAGTTTTCCGCACGCCCTAAGTTACGAAACCGAGGGTTAGCGGAAAATAGGGAGGGTGCTGAAGGGGGTGTGAAAGCAACCGGGAGTTGGGATGAGGGTTGAGGAGGAGGTTGATTTCCTGAAGAGTGTTGTCGCGATTTGCCACCTGCAAACAGGCGTTTAGCAGAATCAGTTAACCGCTGTTTAACCGTTCCAGGTTTGGCGGGGGAGGAGGGGGAGTTTAGGGGAACAAATCCGGTAGTATCGGATGCGGAGGGATTAGCCGATGTTTTCTCTACAGGCGTAAACCCTGTGGGATTGGCTGGAGGTGGGGATTCCGCCATGAGTTCCGGTAAGGTATTTGTCGCCCATTGTTGAACCTTAGGATTGAGATCTTGGGTGAGGGTTTGGCAAAGCGCGATCGCGTTTTGGATATCACCACTTTGGCGATAAGCCTTGACTAGGGCGACATTGGCGCGGGAGACGATGGCTTCATCTAACTCAATCTCGCAGACACCTTCTAGGTGTTCGATCGCCGCCGCGTAATTGCCCTGTTTGAGAGCCGCTAAACCCGCATCGAGGGAGGGATTGGGAACAGATGCCATAATCTTTACATTCTACCCTGCTCTTTTAGAATAAGCTGTCCTGCCTGGAATGTTTCATCCGGCAGATAAATCGCGTCATTGTAAAGTTTTGTGTGGGATCGGGTTTCACGTTTATCGTTTCTTCGTCAGTATTTTTCCACAACTTTATCGATGATATGGTTAGCCGTCCTCAATTGGTATGGTGTTCAATTGAAGAACTCCTAAGAGGAATACCAATCTATCGCTTTAGCAACTATTTCCCCTCTGGAAACTGTCGCTCTCGCACATCATGACTATAGTCTTGCACCGCCTGAGTAATCACTTGCCGCAAATTTGCATATAACTTGGCAAAGGGTGGCTGACGTTCCGAAAGTCCCAGTAAATCGGCGGTGACTAATACCTGTCCGTCGCAATCGACTCCAGCACCAATCCCAATCGTGGGAATGGTTAAGGTTTGTGTAATCTTCCTAGCCAAATCTGCCGGAATATGCTCTAAAACCAGGGCAAAAACACCCGCTTGCTCAAGCGCGATCGCTTCTGCCAAAATCCGCTCCGCCGCCTCTTCTGTTTTCCCTTGCTGACGATAACCGAGAAGATGTACCGACTGCGGTGTCAAGCCCACATGACCCATAACTGGAATTCCCACCGCCGTTAAATGGGCTACAGTTTGGACAATGGCAGAATGTCCGCCTTCTAACTTCACCGCCTGCGCCCCTGTTTCCTTCAATACCCGACCCGCCGAATGCATCGCTTGTTGGAGACTTTCCTGATAACTCAAAAAGGGTAGATCGCACACCACGAACGCCTGTTTTACACCCCGACGCACGGCTTTAGCATGGTGTAGCATTTCTTCCAAGGTCACGGGTAATGTCGTCTCATACCCCAAGGTGACCATTCCCAAGGAATCCCCAACCAGAATAATATCAACTCCAGCCGCATCTAATAATTGTGCGATCGCATAATCCCAAGCGGTCAAGACGACCAACGGACGCCCTTGTTGTTTCCATTGTTTCAGTTGCTGGATATTTACCATTAGGGGAGTTTTGATCCTTGGCGATCCTCGAGGACATGGTGCGTGATTGTGTAGGGGCGGGTTTTACCGATAACGTTTAAACTCAAACCACTACCGGAACTAAACCCGCCCCGTCTAAATTATGAATGATGACTTCCTAAATAAATGACTAAAACGTCTCTGGCGGATTCTTAACAAACGCTAAATGAGGTCTGACTTGACCCGTGGATAGGCTAACCCAGGCTAGTCCTTCCGTCGTTCCCACCCATAATTTATTCCCAATATCTGGGGACAGGGAAAGAATATAGTCTGAGGGAAGATCGGATAGTTCTCCCAACACGGCTCCCGTTTCCGCTCTGATTTTTAACAAGCCACTTTCCGTACCTACCCAAACACTACCATCTAGAGCAAAGCGCACCGCTGTTACACTACGCCCCCGTAACGGAGTCACCGAACGCGGTTCGGCAAAGGGATTGTTGGGGTCAATTACCAAAAGACTACTGGGTGTTCCGACCCACAGCTTGCCATCAGGTCCTGTGGTGAGGGTTTGGACAATGGTTCCAGGTAGATTGCCAATCCGCCGAATGACAAAAGCACTGGCGGTATCGACTTGCACTAATCCTTCTAATGTACCCACCCAAAGTTGACCCTCTTCATCTAATGTCAGAGCATTGGCGCTGACGCCGGGGAGTTCTTGCACCGTGGTCATCAATAATCCTTTGTCGGGACTAATCATAGCCAAACCGCGATCGCTTCCTACCCAGAGATACCCACGCCGATCTATTTGTAAGGATAAGACTCGATTCGAGGGTAATGTAAAGTTTTGTGCGGTAACCTCGTTACTGCGGGGATCTACTCGTAACAATCCTTCATAAGTTCCCAGCCAAATTCGTCCTACCCGGTCTTGGGCTAAGGCGTCAATGGTGTAGTTTGGTAAATCAACACGGGCTTTCAGGCGTCCGGTGTTCGGGTCAATTCGGGCAAGTCCTGAGTAGGTTCCCACCCAGAGGTCACCGGTGTAGTCGGGTTGCAACGCGGGGACGCGAAAATCGATGGATAGGGGTTCTACTTGTCGTCGCAAGCGTTCGGGGGGTAACGGAGCGCCTCCAGGGGGAGGGGGTGCACCTTGATAGTCGGGGGCTGTCCCCAGTTCGGTTTGAGCTAGGGTCACTTGTGCCAGTACTGGGTTCGGCTCAATCCCCATCCATAGAGGAGCGGTTAAGCTTGCCAGGGGTAACCCTAACCCTAGCAGGGTAGCACCGATGAAAAGACGAATCGGGGCATTCAAAGACGCCATGTTCTCTGAGACTATTGGGATAGTTTTTCTATATCTATATCTATATTAGTCGGAGTGATGTTTCATCCTGGACTATAAAATCATTACCTCAATACGTCCCAGATTGGTTATTCTGTAACAGAAAATTAATAATATTTAACATTTCGTTGATTTATAATAGTACCTTATACAATTCTCAAGAATATTTGAAGTTAAACTTATTGAATTCTTTGGTATATTAACAACGTTGCTGAAAATTTCACTTGTCTGGCAAGGAGCTGCACGTCGTGCCGCTTCGCGAACACGCTATAATTTTTCAATTTGGCGTGAAATGAATCGCCACAAGGATGCCACCTAAAGCCATAAGGGGAGAGAAGCCCATATCAAGCAATAGTTTGGTGCTGTGGGATAATTGCTCTTATCCTGATCCGCTCAATAAAAAAATGTCTTGGCTGAGTCAAGTTTTTTGACCCAAAATGGCGGATAATAGGTAATTCAGAAACCAAAAACCAAAATGAGCAGGTTGGGTGTGGGGATGCACCCAATCCGGGCTAATTTTCAGAGTCATTTTAGCGATTTTAGTCTTTAACTAAGGGCATAAAATCGTTAATAATGCATAAGGGTTTAGCCTGCCGCAACATTCAGTACGTTCCTAAGGAAGGAAAACATGTCTTACGCTAAAACAAAAACTCAGTCAAAAGCTGGGTATGATGCCGGGGTCAAGGATTATAAATTAACGTATTACACTCCGGATTACACTCCTAAAGATACAGATATTCTGGCAGCTTTTCGCATGACCCCGCAGCCTGGGGTGCCTCCAGAAGAAGCGGGTGCAGCTGTAGCGGCTGAGTCTTCCACCGGGACATGGACAACGGTTTGGACAGACCTGTTGACAGACCTGGATCGCTACAAAGGTCGTTGCTATGAAGTCGAGCCAGTCCGTGGGGAAGATAATCAATATATCTGCTACGTAGCTTACCCTTTGGATCTGTTTGAAGAAGGTTCTGTAACCAACATGCTGACCTCCATCGTGGGGAACGTGTTTGGTTTTAAAGCCCTGAAAGCCCTGCGTCTAGAAGATATGCGGATTCCAGTGGCTTATCTGAAGACCTTCCAAGGACCCCCTCACGGGATCGTGGTTGAGCGCGATAAGTTGAACAAGTACGGGCGTCCCTTGTTGGGTTGCACGATTAAGCCCAAGTTGGGTTTGTCGGCGAAGAACTATGGTCGTGCCGTGTATGAGTGTCTGCGCGGCGGTCTAGACTTCACTAAAGACGACGAAAACATTAACTCCCAGCCCTTCATGCGCTGGCGCGATCGCTTCCTATTCGTGCAAGAGGCAATTGAAAAATCCCAAGCCGAAACCGGTGAAATGAAAGGTCACTACCTGAATGTCACCGCCCCCACCTGCGAACAAATGATGGAGCGGGCGGAGTTCGCCAAGGAAATCGGTACGCCGATTATCATGCATGATTACCTGACGGGTGGCTTCACGGCGAACACCACTTTGGCGCAATGGTGTCGTCGCAATGGTGTACTACTACACATCCACCGTGCGATGCACGCGGTAATCGACCGTCAGAAGATCCACGGCATTCACTTCCGGGTGCTTGCCAAATGTCTGCGGATGTCCGGTGGTGACCACCTGCACTCCGGTACTGTGGTCGGTAAGCTCGAAGGTGAAAAAGGCATCACCATGGGTTTTGTTGACCTGATGCGGGAAGATCATATTGAGCGCGATCGCGAACGCGGCATTTACTTCACCCAAGACTGGGCATCCATGCCCGGTGTAATGCCGGTCGCTTCCGGTGGTATCCACGTTTGGCACATGCCAGCGCTGGTTGAAATCTTTGGCGATGATTCCTGCCTGCAATTCGGTGGTGGTACTCTGGGTCACCCCTGGGGTAACGCTCCTGGTGCAACGGCTAACCGTGTCGCCTTAGAAGCTTGCATCCAAGCCCGTAATGAAGGACGCAACCTGATGCGTGAAGGCGGCGATGTTATCCGCGAAGCCTGTAAATGGAGTCCTGAATTAGCCGCCGCTTGCGAACTGTGGAAGGAAATCAAGTTCGAGTATGAAGCGGTTGATACCGTCTGATACCCGATGAAGTGTGAAGTATGAAGTGTAGAACTTCATACTTCATCATTGATACTTCATACTGTTATAGGGCTGGGTTCAGACTATGGATCTAAAACGAGTTGCCAAAGATACAGCCAAAGTGCTAACTAGTTACATGACCTACCAAGCACTGAGGATTGTCCTGGATCAATTGGGTGAAACTGACCCGCCCCAGGCTCTGTGGCTGCATTCTTTTTCGGCAAACCAAGGAGTTCAAGATGGAGATGCCTATCTCCAAGCACTCTTGGTGGAAAAACAAGAACTGGCGTTTCGGATCATGACTGTGCGACAGCATCTGAGTGAGGAAGTGGCAGACTTCTTGCCAGAAATGGTTCGCACGAGCATTCAACAGTCGAATATGGAATATCGCCGTCAGTATCTTGAGCGAATGACGCAACTCAGTATCTCTGAACACCCAGCCTCAACCGAACAGCAAGCTGATTCGGACACCTAGTTGGCAATTAAGCCGGGTACTCTGCCATCTGCTGGCATACCCTACTTATGGAATGTGAGTTCCATATAATCTCCCTTTTTCTAAAAAGGAGATCGTCAAAAACACAACCATCACAGAATTACCCATGCAAACGTTACCTAAAGAGCGTCGTTTTGAAACTCTGTCTTATTTGCCGCCTCTGAGCGATCAGCAAATTGTCCGACAGGTTGAATACATTTTGGAACAGGGCTATATTCCAGCCATCGAATTTAGCGAAAGCTCTGAACCAACACAGCACTACTGGACACTGTGGAAACTTCCTCTGTTCAACGCCACTTCTGCTAAAGAAGTAATGGCTGAGGTTGATGCTTGTCGGTCTGAATATCGCGACAATTACATCCGCGTTGTGGGTTTTGACAACATTAAGCAGTGCCAAGTTCTGAGCTTCATTATCTATAAGCCCGGTGAAAATCGTGGTGGTAGTCGGTGGTAGTCGGTGGTAGCCGAGGGTACTACTAAGTTGCCCAGCTTTGAAATCTGCTGAGATAGAGAGGAGAGGTCATAAAACCTCTCTTTTTTTCTTAATAATCACCACAAAATAATAGTAGAGACGTTACCTGTAACGTCTCTACATTAATACCCCCAAGGGAATTCGAATCCCTGTCGCCTCCGTGAAAGGGAGGTGTCCTAGGCCTCTAGACGATGGGGGCGTATTTCTCAGACCTTAATAAATATAACGAACATTTTTGGGTTTGTCAACTCCTGAGCCAACAAATTAAGCGGAAACTTTTATGGCTCCACCTGAGTGACCAGATGAATCAATTCTGGTAAGATAAGCCTTTCCATGGCAAGGGTGACTGCTCCGGTAGAACCAGGAATGGAGAAAATCAGCTTACGGCGATACACTCCAGCGACAGCCCGTGAAGCGATCGCGCGTGAGCCAATCTCTTGGTAACTGAGCCAACGAAAGACCTCACCAAATCCGGGTAAGGTCTTCTCTAACAAACCCACTAAGGCGTCATAGGTTGTATCTCGCTCAGCAATCCCCGTACCCCCGTTAACCACAACCGCCTGAATATCCGAACGCTTTGCCAAGACTTGCAGATAAGTCTGAATCTGGTTCGGTTCATCCTTAAGAATGGAGTAAGCGACAACAGCATGACCCGCGTCACGCAGCAATTGCTGGATGAGGGAACCACTGCGATCTGATTCGTGCGATCGCGTATCGCTGACTGTCACCACAGCACAAGAAATCGAGCTTGAGCCTTTATCGGGATGAGGCTGATGAGTCATATCGGCGGTGTTTAGGCGTATGCAAAGGGATATTTAAGCTGACATCTGATACTAAAGCCGTTATGAAAGACCTACTCAAAGCTGGTCAACCTTAGTCAGACCTAACTTTGATGCTTACTTCCTGCTTCACTCTGGCAGTGACGGCACTTAACCAGTCCACAGGCTACCACCACCTAACTGGCGGCTATCTCCAAATTAATGGAGGCGTTAAAATCGCGGTCAAGTTCTAACCCGCAATTGTCACACCGGAAAACTCTTTCAGATAGGGGCATTTCATCCTTTTCGGTGTGGCATCTTGAACAGGTTTTAGTCGAGGGATACCATCGGTCTACTACAACCAAAGTTGACCCCCGTAGATCACAAAGAATTGAGATCTACAGGTTCAATGCCCACAAGAATACCATTGAGTTACTCATCCTTTGAGCCGTGGGAGAATCAAGACTTACTAAATCCTAAATCATTCTCCTCAGCATACCGCTCCATGAAACGCATAAAGCGATCCCATTCTTCTTGGGATTTCATGATCACAATTGCCTCTAATGCCGTCGGCTGTCCATTGACAAATTTGCCTTTAACCTCTCGGCTGACCAGCTCACCTTCTTCATCCATCAGGTATATACCTGTTATTTCTTCACCATAGTTGCCATTGAGCGCCTTAGGATTATCAAAATAAAAGGTTGCCGTACCATTGCTGCCATCACGAGAGCGAGTCAGGCGCACATCAGGTACAACTTCTTCGTCAATGCCTCTAATAAATTGAATTTTAGCCATGAGCCGTTCAGTCAAAATTTAAGAAAGTTATCAAAGTTATCACCAATTAAACTTCCCCCTGTTGCTTACGCTGAACAGTGGGATTTCAGTAGCCCTAAGACATGCTCCTCTAGCGAGCAAGCAAGTCCTGAACCTCCAGGCTGGTCTAAAAGCAGCCCCAAAACGGAAATATTCTTAGCGCCGTTCTCATCCGCATCACCAATCCAGCCGCAATGACCACAGCTAAACCTCTTACCACTTCTGTAGGATTTCCCTCTAACTGGGTGAATATGCAAACACTTATAACAGGTTTGCGAGGTATAGCGAGGGTTAACAAACACCAGGTTTACGCCAAACTTCACGGCTTTATAAGTCATAAATTGGCGAAATTGGTAGAACGTCCAACTGTTACTTCTACGCCTCTCAATTTTAGATCGTGGTTGTTGGTTGATACTGGTTGGAGCAAAACCCTTAACAGGTCGGTTCTGCTGTTTGGCAGTCTTACGATTAGCGCAAACTCGGCGAATAGCGTGGATAGTCATCTGAGCCGACAAACCCGAGTATTCCCGTGCTTCCCTGTAAATCAAGGACTGCACGGCTATCTGGTTGGTCAGTTTTGGGTCAGTGTTTTTATTCACGTACTCACAGCAGCTAGCAAAGGCACGAAGCACCGCATCAAGTTTTTCAACCTGTTGCGGGGATACTTCGATTTTGCAGCTAACTGTGAGGACTTGGAACATTTTCAAAACTCCTTCGAGTCCGAGTGTGGAGTTGTCACGTATTTATGTTTGTCCTCAGTGATCATACCAAAAACCCTACAATTAACAAAAAAAGCACGATTCTTCTGCCATAACGACCAAGGTAATGGCAAAATTGATAGAGCAGATCATCAAAGAATTATCAGGCGTCCCCTCATTGGTGTTAGCGTAGGTTAGCGGAATCCAGCTCACCTTACCTCTGAGGGGAGACGGTTTTGTAGATTCCTGCCAAAAATCTGCACCGTTTCACGGCGATTCCTCCAGTGCTTGACACGAAAGCGGGTACAAGCCTGGGACTCTCGCCACCTTGGCTCTTCCAAATCCTTAACCAATATCAATGGGCAAAAAGCGCGTTCTCTCTGGAGTTCAACCAACTGGCAATCTTCACCTGGGTAACTATCTCGGAGCAATCCGTAATTGGGTAGAAGCTCAGAGTCAGTATGAAAATTTCTTTTGCGTCGTCGATTTACATGCGATTACGGTTCCCCACAATCCAGCAACTTTAGCCGCAGATACCTATACGATCGCGGCGTTATATCTAGCTTGTGGGGTAGATTTAAACGATGCAACCATTTTTGTCCAATCTCACATCCCAGCTCACTGTGAACTCACCTGGCTGTTTAATTGCATCACGCCAATCAATTGGCTCGAACGCATGATTCAGTTTAAAGAAAAAGCGGTGAAGCAGGGAGAAAATGTCAGTACGGGTTTACTGGACTACCCTGTGCTGATGGCAGCAGATATTTTGCTCTATGATGCGGACTTAGTACCCGTGGGAGAAGACCAAAAGCAACATATCGAACTCACTCGTGATATTGTAATTCGGATTAATGACCAGTATGGCAGCAAAAAAAAGCCGGTGTTAAAACTGCCTGAACCCTTGATCCGTAAAGAAGGAGCGCGGGTGATGAGTCTCACCGATGGTACAAAGAAAATGTCCAAATCTGACCCATCCGAAATGAGTCGGATTAATCTACTGGATGCTCCAGAGGAGATTCAAAAGAAAATTAAGCGCTGTAAAACTGATCCAATTAAGGGTCTAGAATTTGACAATCCAGAACGTCCAGAGTGTAATAACTTGCTCACCCTTTATACCCTGCTTTCGGGGAAAACCAAGGAAGCTGTCGCCGCCGAATGTCAGGATATGGGGTGGGGACAGTTCAAAGCGGTGTTGAGTGAAGCAACTATTGAAGCCCTCAAACCGATTCAGCAAAACTATCAAGCTGTGATGGAAGATAAAGGCTATCTAGAGTCAGTGTTACGCCAAGGGCGCGAGAAAGCTGAAGCGATCGCTCTCTCAACCCTATCCAGAGTCAAGACAGCTATGGGGTATTCTACACCCTTGTAGAGACGTAGCATGCTACGTCTGGGAGCAGGGGGAGCAGAAGGATTACAAATGACGAATGACAAATGACAAATGACGAATGACAAACCTTACTAAACCCTCGTTTCGCGACGCCGTTAAATCAGGGGAATTCTTAATTACGGCTGAGGTTACCCCCCCCAAGGGAGGTGATCCAATTCACATGCTTGACATGGCAAAACCGCTTAAGCAGCGTGTTCATGCCGTTAATATTACGGATGGGTCTAGGGCTGTCCTGCGGATGTCTTCCTTGGCAGCCGCCGCTATTTTACACCAAAATGGAATTGAACCCATCTGTCAGATGGCTTGCCGCGATCGCAATCGACTGGGATTGCAGGCGGATCTGATGGGGGCACAAGCATTGGGTATTCGTAACATTCTTGCCCTCACTGGCGATCCAGTAAAAGTCGGTGATCATCCTGACGCTAAGCCCGTTTTTGATCTAGAATCAGTACGTTTGCTCCAGCTAATCAGTAAACTCAATCGTGGCTTCGATGCCAATGATAAACCATTGTCTGATGGAAATACAGACTTGTTTGCTGGAGCAGCCGTTGACCCTCAGTTAAAAAGTTGGTCTGGATTACAGCGTCGATTTGAGCGTAAACTAGAAGCGGGTGCCCAGTTTTTCCAGAGCCAACTGATTGCTGATTTCCAGCGGCTGGAAATGTTTATGGATAAGATTGCGGCTGACACCGATAAGCCGATTTTAGCTGGGATATTTTTGATTAAATCGGCGAAAAATGCTCAATTTCTCAATAAATACGTTCCCGGTGTCAACATTCCCCAATCTATTATTGATCGACTGGCAGCCGCCGTCGATCCACTGCAAGAAGGGATGAAAATTGCCGCTGAGCAAATCCAACTCGCGAAACAACTGTGTCAGGGTGTCCATATTATGGTAATTAAGCGAGAAGATTTAATTCCCCAGATTCTCGATTTAGCGGGAATCCCTCCTCTGAACAGGTAAAACGGATTTCAGTAGACCGAAACGTTTTTGGTTGCGATCGCAGGGGGATTACTGTTCCAGACGTAGCATGCTACGTCTGGGAGTAGGGAAAGATTATCGTGTTTTAGCTTTCGCAAGCCGGAAGCCCCACAAAGAAAGCGGTACACCGAAGAGGTGTCGGGATGGATAGGCGGGTCATTGGAGGTACGGAAATGACCAATAAATTAATCAGGTTCCTCCTGGTTTTTGATGTACTTCTTTAATGCTGAAACACTCACACCACACTGTTCCTGAAATTAAGCCAGAGTTTAACCCGGATAAAATTACCGGAATTGATATGGGTTTAAAGGAATTCTTGACGACTTCCGAGGGTGAAACTGTTGCTATTCCTCAACACTACCGAAAAGCCCAGAAACGTTTGCGTGTTATCCAAAAACGGGTATCACGAAGGAAAAAGGGAAGTAAGGGTAGGCTCAAAGCAATTAAACAGTTAGGGAAGCAACATAAGAAAGTTGCCGACAAGCGAAAAGATTTTCACTTCAAGACGGCTAATTATTTGCTGTTAAAATATGATGTAGTGGCTCATGAACAGTTAAACGTTTCTGGGCTTGCTCGTACCCGATTGGCTAAATCTGTGTTGGATGCTGGGTGGTCAAACTTCCTGTCAATACTCACGAACAAAGCCGAAAATGCTGGTTTGTTGGTAGTTCCAGTCAACGCCCATAACACTACACAGGATTGCTCCAATTGTGGCGAGAAAGTCCCCAAAAAGCTGCATATTCGCTGGCACAACTGCCCTCAATGTGGGTGCAGTCTTGACCGTGACCACAATGCAGCTATAAATATCAGAAACAGGGCTGAGGGGCATCCAGTCCTTAAAGCGCAACGCCTCCTAAGCGATAGCCGGATTGGTTGCGAAGCCTACACCATACCTGTACTCAGGTTTGTGTAGGAGATGTCACATACCTCACATTTGACGTTTAATTAATTTTTTGGTCTGTATTCAAGCGCCGAAATGATTGCAGGGTGCTTGATTTGAGGAAAAACAACGGATGAACAAGACGGTAGATACCGAAATTTGTAACGTTACAGTGTATGATGACCAGGCGCTAGTTAAGCGCCGGGGTGTTGTACAGCTAACGGGTGAGGAACGGGAACTGGTCATTGCTAATTTACCCGTAACGATTTTAAGCGAATCCGTTCAGGTGTCGAGTACAGGTTGTGTCGGTAGGCGATTATTAGAGGTGCGGACGGAACAAACCAGTACTCGTGAAGCGACTCACCCAAAAGTTAGCCAACTTTCTGAGGAAATTAGTCAGTTAGAAGAGCAAAGACGTCAGGGACAAGATGTGCTGACGTTGCTGAATCTACAGCGGAATTTTATCAAAAATTTAGGGAATCAGTATCTGGAGCGCTTGACAAAATCCCAAAACTCTGAACCTTTAAACTTGACTCAAATCGGGGAATTGCTGGATTTTGTGGGAGAACGGTGGCAGAATTTATCTAGTGCGATCGCGCAACAGGATCACGAGCAAAAACAGCTTAACACTCAGTTACAGGCGGTGCGAGGGCAGTTTCAGCAGCTCTCTACCCCCCAGATTCATGACAGCTTTAATATCATTGTCACCCTAGAACCATTGGGTTCGGGGGAATTAGCGATCGAGGTTTCTTACAAAGTTACAGGGGTAAGTTGGCAACCCGTCTATGATTTACATTGGCAAGATAACCTCCAAGCCGTTAGCCTTAGTTACTTGGCTCAAATTACTCAAAACACGGGTGAAGATTGGTTAGGTGTAGCCCTTACCCTTTCCACCGCCCAGCCCGGAGTTGGGCGGGAAATTCCCCCGATTACACCCTGGTATATCGATCTGCAACAGCCTAGCGCCTTGGCAAATCGGACAACCACAAATCCAAAGGAGCATAACTCACCTCGCCCCACGTTGGTGAATATGCCCTTTCCTGGGATAGCGCCAGAACCCGAACCGACGATAGATGAAGAGTTAGAGCGGTTGAGAGCCGAAAAGGAAATTGGGGAACGTCCGGGACAAAAGGGTATTGTTACCTTTACCCTCGATAGTCAAGCGACTATTCCCAGTGACGGGGTTAGCCATAAGGTTCCTATTTTCCACAGAGATGATTATCCCTGTAGGGCTGAATATGTGGCGATGTCGCGCCAACTTAATTTTGCTTACCTGAAAGCAACGGTTACCAATCCCCTGAATGGCGTTACTTTATTACCGGGACAAATTATCATCTTTCGCGATAATACGTTTATTGGCACTAGCGAAATCCAGAATATTGCCCCAGGTCAGGATTTTCAAATCGATTTGGGCGTGGACGATGGGCTAAAAATTGAGCGGTATTTAGTAGAACGACAGATGGATAAGAAGCTGATTGGGAGTCAGCAGCGTGAAGTGGCTACTTATGCTTATCGGTTAACTGTTGCGAATTTACGACACAAAGATGCACAAGTTAAGGTGATGGAACAACTGCCGGTGAGTTGTCATTCCCAACTGAAAGTTCGGCTCACTGATGCTAATCCTCAAGTTCAAGTTGGTGAATTGGGTGTGTTGGAATGGTTACTAACTTTGCCTTCCCTTGCCTCTCAGGAGTTATCCTATCAGTTTACGGTGGAGTATTTGCCGGAATTCAGGGTGATAGGATTAGACATTTAGCCATAAAATTAATTAAGACTTATTAGGCATAGTCTGAATTTGGTGGAAGCGAGTTAGGTTAGAGGGAGACTCTATATTAAGCATTATGGAGCGAATCCGTGCAAGGCAGTGGCAACTAATTGAAAGTGAAGCTATCGCAGTTGAACTGGGAAAAATGCGTAATCTGGAGAAAAAAAACTATATATTAGAACTCTTAGAATTAGCAACAGTGACGCAGGAAATTAACGAAAATATTGACCTGCGATCGCAACAATTGGAAAGGTTTGGTTTGGGACTTTATGATTCATTTCATCTAGCTTGTGCTGAGGCGACTCAGGCTGACATATTTCTCTCTACTGATGATCGCCTACTAAAAAATCCTATCCGACATCAAGAGGCTTTAAACCCAGATTCCGCATGTCAGTCTGTAGTATGTTAATTCTGGTGTAGTTTGCTTGTCAGGAATTGTATGATCAGTTTACAGTCGGGTATTTGCCGGAATTTAGGGTGATAGGATTAGATGTGTAACCTAGTATGCACGCGCTCATCTAGGGAGGAGTCCGATGCCTGGTTTGACGATTAAAGACCTGGAAAAATTGCAGGTGCAACATCCACACTATCGAATGGAGTTGATCGGTGGGGAGATTATTGTTATGAGTCCGTCAGGGTATGAATCCGATGAAGTTGCGGCGGAGATTATCGCCCAGTTGCGTAACTGGGTCAGACCTCGCCGGTTAGGGCGAGTGACGGCATCCAATGCTGGATTTATTCTCCCCAATGCTTCGGAGGACGTGCGTGCGCCGGATGCGTCCTTTGTCCGAGCCGAGCGATTGCCGCGAACCACAGGAGATTATGCTCAGTTAGTCCCTGATTTAATGTTTGAGGTCAAGTCCAAAACTGACTCTTTGTCCAAGCTGCGTCAGAAAATTCAGGAGTTTCTAGCACTAGGAACACAGGTTGGGGTTTTAGTTGATCCGAGAAGTCGGACGATGGAGGTTTATCGTCCGGGTGTGGAGAAAGTGGTTTTGCGAGATGGGGATGTGCTGACGGTGCCGGAACTGCTGCCGGGATGGGAGTTAGTCGTAGCTGAAATTTGGGCACCAGAGTTTGACTAATACCAAATAGTTCTACCAAATAGTTCTAACCCTAACCGGGAGCATGTCGAATTTAGAAATGGTGATAAACTTAGCGATCGCTAAATTTTTGGGAATCCCCATGACGATGGGAGGCGGAGCCTCCATAAGAGCCTTCCCAGGCAGAGCCTGGGAAGGAGGGTGTCTCTAGAAAGTAGCTAGATTACTGACGCCAGACTTCATCGACAACATCCCCTGATGAACCGACTAATTGGATATGCAAGGGCATTTGACCGAAGGCATGGGTGGAACAGCTTAAGCAGGGATCAAAGGCGCGAATTCCGGCTTCAACTCGGTTTAATAACCCTTCAGGTATTTCATTCCCGTGGATGTAATGCTTGGCAATTTGTGCCACGGTTTTGTTCATCGCCAAGTTATTTTGACCCGTGGCAATAATCATGTTGACTTTCTTGATAATGCCATTTTCATCAACATTATAGTGGTGGAACAATGTACCTCTGGGCGCTTCACTGACACCGATGCCTTCTAAATTGTTAATTCCGGCTTCAGCACGAGTACGTTTGGAGACAATATCTGGATCTTCAACTAATTGTTCAATCCGTTCTAAAGCTGCCAGAATTTCCACTAAGCGGGCATAGTGATAGAAGAAGGATGAGGTGGCTACACCGCCGGCGCGATCGCGAAACTCTTGTAACTCCCGATCCGCTGCTTCAGTTCCCATGCGATCGCAGATATTCAGTCGGGCTAATGGACCTACCCGATAAATCCCATCCGGGTATCCTAAGGGTTTATAGTAGGGGAATTTCAAATAAGACCAGGGTTCAACCGCTTCACCCATAAAGTCTCGATAATCATCCTCACTGAGTCCATCGGCTACCATATTCCCTTCACTATCTTTAAAGCGAAGATGACCATCATAATGTTCCCAGACTCCATCTTTGCCAACTAACCCCATAAACAAAGAGGGGAACAGACCAAAGGTTTCTACCTCTGTAGAAAACCGATCCAATAACTGCTTAAACAGCCCCAGGGCGGTATCTAGAGTCGCACGGGATTCCGGTAAGCGATCGCGAATCCAGGCGCGTCCCTCTTCCGATAGAGGCGATCGCACGCCACCAGGAACCGCCCAAGATGGGTGAATCTTCTTCGCCCCCAATAATTCGATCACCGTTTGACCAAACTGGCGCAAGCGAATCCCACTGCGGGCTAAATCTGGATCAGCCGCAATTAATCCAAACACATTCCGAGTCGCCGGATCACTATCCCATCCCAATAAAAAGTCAGGACTACTCAGATGAAAAAACGACAGCGCGTGAGATTGAGTAATTTGACCCAAATTCATCATCCGCCGCAATTTCTCACCCGCAGGCGGTACCTTCACCGCTTGAATTTTATCCCCAGTTTTCGCCGACGCCAGTAAATGACTCACCGGACAAATCCCACAAATTCGAGCCGTAATTCCCGCCATTTCCCACATCGGGCGTCCTTCACAGAACTTTTCAAAACCCCGGAATTCCACCACATGAAATCTAGCGTCTTCCACTTCCCCCGCATCATCGAGAAAGATAGAAATTTTCGCGTGTCCTTCAATACGAGTAACCGGATCAATAACAACTGTTTTAGCCATAACATTACCCTTGTTTATTTGTTTCTTTGTCCTTTGCTTATTTTCTTGGTTAATTATTGTTCGTCATCAACTATCAACTTTAACCAATGACAAAGGACATAAGACGAATGACCAATGACTATCCAAACTTAATCATTTCCCGTCCTTCCATAACGGGTTTTTCACCTCGCAGTAAAGGTTCGATTGTTGCTTGAATTCGGTCGGCTGGTGGTGGACAACCGGGCATAAATAAATCAACGTGAACCACCTCATGCACAGGGCGCACGCGGTCTAGTAATTCTGGGACAATTCCAGGGAATTTTGGTAATTGGGGATTAGTGTCTCCCAACTCCAAATAACAGCGTTTCAGCACAGGTTCTGCCCCTCCCAACATATTCCGCAGGGCGGGTACATTCGCGGTTACAGCACAATCGCCAAAGGAAATCAGGAATTTGGTGCGTTCTCTGGCTATGCGAATTAACTCTAAGTTTTCTTCATTAGCGATACCCCCTTCTACTAAACAAACATCCACGTCTTCGGGGTAGTCTTTAATATCAGAAGCCACGGGGCTAAAAACCACATCCACTTTCTCAGCCAGTTCCAGTAGCCACTCGTCTAGATCCAGAAAGGACATGTGACAGCCGGAACAGCCACACAACCAAATAGTCGCCAGTTTTATCTTTGCCATGTTTTATTTCTCCCATAATTGGTGATTGGGGAACAGGGGATTGGGCTCTCGCATTCGCGTTGGGATTTGAGTATAAATCCGAGATATTTGGGCGCGAATGCGAGAGCCCCTACGATTTTGTCACCGCGTCCATTTTCGATCTTCCCGTGCTGTGACCAAAAATTCTACTTTCCCTCTGTCTTTTTCCATTTCCGCGACTGTAGAACCTTTGCGGAAAAGAGAACCTGTGGGACAAGCATCTACACACTTACCACAAGAGGTACAGGCTTCCACCTCTCCCCAAGGTTGAGCTAACCCGCTAATTACACGGGAAGCCGGACCTCGACCCGCCACATCCCAGACGTGGGCGCCTTCGATTTCATCACAGACTCGCACGCATCGGGTACAGAGAATACAGCGGTTGTGATCGATGCCGAAGCGATCGTGAGACACATCCACCCCTCGTTCTGGAAAGCGGTAAGGGAAACGGGTGTGATCCATCCCCACCTCAATTGCCACATCTTGCAGTTGGCAATTGCCATTGGCTACACAGATGGCACAGATGTGATTCCCTTCGGAAAACAGCATCTCGACAATCATGCGGCGGTATTCTTTGATCGTTTCGGTATTGGTATGAACTTTCATTCCCTCTGCTACCTCAGTAACGCAGGCAGGGAGGAGTTTGTTACTACCTTCAATCTGCACTAAACACAACCGACAAGCGCCCACATCGGTAACCCCTTCTAGATGGCACAATGTAGGGATATGGACACCTGCTTCTTTGGCTGCGGTTAGGAGGGTGGCGCCTTCTTCAATGGCGAGATCAACACCATCAATTGTCAATGTTTTTACTGACATATCTTTTGTCCTTAGTCATTTTTCCTTGGTCATTCATCAACAAACTTATGACTTATGGGGCTGGTTTTGCTGATTTAATTAGTTTTAGTTCCTAAACCCGTCCCTACAGTCCCTAAAATTAACCCTTCACAACCTTCGAGGGTAGGCTGATGACTTATGACTTCACCGCCACTTTGCCATTGGGGCTGTCTTGAAGCAGCGCCAGATACTCATCCCGGAAATAGTGCAACGTACTCAGGACGGGATTGGGTGCGGTTTGACCCAAACCACATAGACTGGTGGATTTCACCATTTCACAGAGGTGTTCAAGTTGTTCAATATCTCTCATTGTGGCTTCTCCCTTGAGGATCTTGGTCAGCGCTTGGTACATTTGCACTGTTCCAACCCGACAGGGAATGCATTTACCGCAAGTTTCTCCGCGACAGAATTCCATATAAAACTGGGCAACTTCAATCATACTGGTGGTTTCATCCATCACCACCATACCGCCGGAACCCATCATTGAGCCGATTTTAGTCAAGGAGTCGTAGTCTACGGGGGTGTCGAGGAGTGATGCGGGAATGCAACCACCAGAAGGACCACCTGTCTGCACCGCCTTGACTTCACCATCGGGTACGCCGCCACCCATTTCTTCAATGATTTCCCGTAGGGTGATACCCATGGGAACTTCAATCAAACCATTGTTGCGGATTTTACCCGTGAGGGCGAACACTTTCGTACCTTTGCTCTTTTCGGTGCCGATATTGGCGTACCATTCGGCTCCTTCCCGAATAATGGCAGAAATATTAGCAAAGGTTTCGACATTATTAATTAAAGTAGGACATCCCCATAAGCCCGATTGCGCGGGGTAGGGGGGGCGGGGGCGAGGCATTCCCCGTCCGCCTTCTACGGAGGCGATTAAGGCGGTTTCTTCACCGCAGACGAAAGCACCTGCACCAATGCGGATATCAACTTTAAAGTCAAAGGGAGAGCCGAAGATTTGACTCCCTAGAAGGCTGAGTCTTTTAGCTTGCTTGATTGCCTTTTGCAGGCGATCGATCGCGAGAGGATATTCAGCCCGGACATAGATGAAAGCTTGTGTAGCACCAACCGCATAACCTGCGATCGCCATTCCTTCTAGAACCCGATGGGGGTCACTCTCTAACACCGAGCGATCCATGAACGCACCGGGATCACCCTCATCCGCATTACAGATAACATATTTTTGCTCCCCAGGCATCTTCGCCATGGTTGCCCATTTCAATCCCGTGGGATAGCCGCCGCCACCGCGTCCCCGCAACCCACTCTTGCTGATTTCATCGACAACCTCCGCCGGGGTCATATCATGAATAACTTTATAAAGGGATTGATACCCCCCCGCCGCAATATATTCTTCAATCCGTTCTGGGTCAATTTTGCCACTGGTTTCCCGGACGATTCGCATTTGGCGAGCAAAAAAGGGGTGATTCAGATCGCCCTCATCTGCCGTGGCTGTCCCGCCGTTAAGTGCTTCAATAATACTAGCGGCATCATCGGGAGTTACTTCCTCATATAGTTTTTCCTGGGGATCGATTTCCACCAAAGGACCTCGCCCACAGAATCCCATACAACCGACACCAACCACTTGCACGCGATCGCCTAATCCTGCTGTTTTAACCGCTCCCTCTAAATTTTTCTTTACACCCAAGGAATTTGCCGCTTGGCAACCCGTTGACGTACAGCAATGTACCCGGATGCTTTTTTGCGCCTTGCGTTCTTCCTCAGCAATTTCTTGCAGTTCCGTTAAGTCCATCTTTTTCTCTCCTCATCAGTTATGGAATCAACCCACCCGCACAAACGTAATCCTACCCAGCGCCATGTAAAGACGTAGCATGCTACGTCTCTACTCCATCCATCCCTTCACCTTCTCCAGTGCCAATTCTGCGGTTTGTTTCGGCGCAACTGTGCCATCAAACACCACGGCTGGGGCGATACCGCAGGCTCCAAGACAACGGGCGCTGAGCAAGGACATTTCCCCATCGGGGGTAGTGTCGCCCACTTGGATACCAAGATGCTCTTCTAGTGCTGATAACACTTGTCCGCCGCCTTTGACGTAACAAGCCGTACCCGTACAAACCACACAAGTATGAGTGCCACCGGGCTTCAGGGAGAATAGATGGTAAAATGTCGCCACCCCATACACCCGACTCAGGGGGAGTTTTAGCCCTCGTGCTACATACAGCAACACGTCCTCCTCCAGATAGCCAAAGGCTTCCTGTGCCTTGTGGAGAACTTCAATCAAAACATCAGGACGATACTGAGCCCGCTTCATAGTGATATCTAGGACTTTGAAGCGCTTATCACCACTGGGATGTCCTGTCTTGGCTTCCTTTGGTTTTTTCGCCGCAGTGGTGTCTGCACGAGCCGTGGGCGCAGTTGCCATAGTTAACTCTCCTTTATTTGAGTATCTGTAGGGTGGGTAAATGCCCACCCCACAACAGGTTTACACCGCAGGTACGGCAGGTTGGGTATCGCTTATACTGGTGTCACCGATCGCACCATTGCCGTTGACGGTTTCGACATCAGGAACCTCACCCAAGTCGCCGTGATAGGCTTTGGTAAGGATTTCCTTAAGATCTGCAATCAAGGGATAGCGGGGATTCGCGCCAGTACATTGATCATCGAATGCCTGATCCGCAACTTCATCCAGCTTGGCGAAGAATTCCGCTTCACTTTCCTTGATCACATCCTTCAGCGCCGCCGGAATCCCCACCTGACGCTTGAGTTCCTCAATTGCCCCAATCAGGTGATTGATTTTCTCGTCTTCGCTATCGCCGCCCAAGTGCAGGTAATCAGCAATCCGAGAATAGCGCCATTTGGCATTAGGATACTTGTATTGGGAGAATGTCGCCTGCTTAAAGGGCGCATCCGTGGCGTTATAGCGAATAACATGGGAAATTAACATGGCATTCGCTAACCCGTGGGGGACATGGAAAATAGCCCCTAATTGGTGTGCCATAGAATGACAGATGCCCAGGAAACTATTGGCAAACGCCATCCCTGCCATCGTGGCGGCATAGTGCATTTTCTCCCGCGCCTTGGGATCATTTGCACCATTTTTGTATGCCGAAGGCAGGTATTTAAAGATTAGGCGAATTGCCTCTAGTGCCAACCCATTGGTATATTCACTAGCTAACACCGAAACATAAGCTTCTAAAGCGTGAGTCAAGGCATCGACACCCCCGAATGCGGTGAGACTCTTGGGCATATTTAGGACTAATTCGGGGTCTACAATCGCCATATTTGGCGTTAAGGCATAGTCCGCCAAAGGATACTTAATATCATTGCGGCGATCGGTTACTACCGCAAACGGGGTAACTTCTGAACCCGTTCCCGATGTCGTGGGAATGGCTACCATCATCGCTTTCTCACCCAAGGGGGGCAGTTCATATACCCGCTTGCGGATATCCATGAACCGCATCGCGAGTCCTTCAAATTCAATCTCTGGATGCTCATACATCAGCCACATGATTTTGGCCGCATCCATGGGCGAACCCCCACCCAAGGCGATAATCACATCGGGCTTGAAGGTGTTCATCAACGTCAATCCCCGTTGTACGGTTTCTAAGGAGGGGTCTGGCTCTACGTCATAGAAGATATCGTATTTGATACCAATTTCAGCCAAAACCTCTTCGACGCTAGCCGTCATCCCTAGATCGTAAATGGGTTTGTCGGTGACGATAAATGCCCGTTCTTTCCCCGCTAACTCCCGCAGCGCTACGGGCAGAGACCCATACTTAAAGTACACCTTGGGCGGTATCCGGAACCACAGCATATTTTCCCGCCGTTCCGCGATCGTTTTTATGTTCAGCAGGTGTTCCGGTCCGACATTTTCACTGATGGAGTTCCCTCCCCAAGTACCACAACCCAGCGTCAACGAGGGATCAAGGCGGAAGTTATAGATATCCCCGATCGCACCTTGGGAGGAGGGGGTGTTAATTAAGACGCGAGACGCCTGAACTTGGTCTTCAAACCGTTTAATATGGTCAGCATTGGCTGGATTGGTGTACAGCACCGCCGTATGTCCACGTCCGCCAAATTCAACCAATTGTCCGGCTTTGTCTACCGCATCCTCAAAATCTTTAGCCCGATACATTGCCAGAACGGGGGAGAGTTTCTCGAAGGAAAAGGGTTCATCAGTGCCAATCTTTTCCACTTCGCCAATAATCACCCGGGTTTGTTCCGGTAAGGCAAATCCAGCTAATTCGGCTAACTTCTCAACAGGTTGACCGACAATTTCGGCATTTAAGCGCCCATTGACAATAATTTTACTCCCCATTTTTTCCCGTTCTTCTGGCGTCAAGAAGTAAGCGCCGCGATTAATAAATTCTTGGCGAACTTCCTCGTAAACATTATCCAAGACAATCACCGACTGCTCACTGGCGCAGATCATGCCATTGTCAAAGGTTTTACTCAGAATAATCGAAGACACCGCCATTTTAATGTGAGCGCTGGAATCAATCACCGCTGGCGTGTTTCCTGCACCAACACCGAGAGAGGGATGTCCCGAAGAATAGGCGGCTTTCACCATTCCCGGACCCCCTGTCGCCAGGATCAGCTTCACATCGGGGTGCTGCATCAAAGCTTGGGAAAGAGGCACCGTTGGTTCATCAATCCAGCCGATAATATTCTCAGGTGCGCCAGCCGCTACCGCCGCGTCTAAGACGACTTTTGCCGCTTCCAGGGTGCATTGTTTGGCACGGGGATGAGGGGAGAAAATAATCCCATTTCGGGTTTTCAGAGCAATTAATGCCTTAAAAATCGCCGTTGAGGTGGGGTTGGTGGTGGGTACGATCCCCGCTAAAATACCAACGGGTTCAGCAATTTTCTGGAAGCCGAAAGACTTATCCTCTTCGACAACACCACAGGTTTTGTCGTGTTTGTACTTGTTGTAGATCATTTCCGAGGCAAAGTGGTTTTTAATCACTTTGTCTTCAACGACTCCCATGGCGGTTTCACTAACTGCCAGTTTTGCTAGAGGAATACGGGCAGCATTGGCAGCGAGTGCCGCTTTTTTAAAGATGGCATCGACCTGCTCTTGAGTGTAGCTAGCGTATTGGGTTTGAGCTGCTTTAACCCGTTTAATTAATTCTTCGAGTTCCTGATGGTTTGTGACTTTAATCATGTTGGTTGCGGTAAGTTTCGTCATGGGTCAATATTTAATGTCCCTCACACCCACTATTGATTTGGTTCTTGTTATTTCTCGTTTACTAATCGGGCAGATTTCCCAGCTAAAGCGACTGAGTTTCTCCCTGAATAGCAACCATAGTTTTGCCACTTACTTTTGCTTGCACCCTTACATTTGCGTCATGGCAAACTGAGCTACTCCCAGTATAAAGTGGGTAGGACTTCATAAAAATCTCCTCATTGGAATACTCAAATTTGCTCCGGCTAATCCCCTAGAATGATTCGATTCAACAATAATTAATCAGATCGTTGATTAATCAGACAGTTCCTCCCCATGCAGTATAGACCAAGAATTCATGACTAGGGTAGTCCAGGGAATCTCAGGAATACTTTTTCCTCCCGTCACACTTACTATACTATCTCGAACGAGGGATTCATACATTAATAAATCAATGAAATTTTTAGGATTGCGCTAGACTTTAGCCTCCTGAATTTTAGAATTTCTTAATAAACAACGCTCTAGTTGTTCAAACGCCAGACTAGCTTTTTTCAACCAACCAAAACTGTTAACCATGAACCAAGCATCGGACAAGGCGGCTGCATGTCCTTAATAGCACTTGCAGTATCGGTTTGTCGATAGGGGGAGAATTACCCCTGATGGGACTATGTTCGTCTATCTCCAGACGTAAACGTTGCAATTTTAAAATAAACTTAACACAATGAAATTATTCTTTTAATATTGATAGGCGATGACGACCACCGATGAACTAAAATCCCGCCCCTTACCTCCCGGTCATTTCGGTTTACCGCTGATTGGGGAAACAATCCAGTTTTTCCGTGATCCCGACTTTGCCAAGAAGCGTCATCAAAAGTATGGGTCGATATTCAAAACCAAGTTATTTGGACGTCCCACGGTGATGATTAGTGGTTCCGAGGCGAATCGCTTCGTCCTCACCCATGAGAACCAGTACTCAAGATAGCGGTGTTTATACGCAACCAGAACTATTTGACCCAGAACGGTTTAACCCTCAAAGGGCGGAGGATAAAGCCAAACCCTTTAGTTATGTAGCCTTTGGCGGTGGGGTGCGCGAATGTTTGGGGCGGGAGTTTGCCAAATTGGAGATGAAATTATTTACCGCGTTGTTAGTGCGAGATTATCAGTGGGAACTGCTTCCGGAACAGGATTTGGATATGGTTACAGTACCGACACCCCACCCCCGCGATGGTTTGCGGGTTAAGTTTTGGCGGCGACAGGGACACAAGTCGGTCTTTGTCACTGATGAATAACGACGGGCGTTCCTACAGACGCCCAATTATATAACCACTCGGCGTGATCAACTGCTACATTCACACAACCGTGACTCATCGGAGTGCCAAAGTTATTGTGCCAATAAGCCCCATGAATGGCATAGCCACCTTGGTAATACATGGTATAGGGCACATTAGAAACATCATAACCGGGACCACGCATGCGATCGCGCCGCAGCTTGGTTTGAATGTTAAAGACGCCGGTACGGGTAGGTGTAGCGCTTTTCCCGGTGGAGACAATCACCGCATAGACTTGAGCCCCCCCTTCCCAGGCGATTAACCGTTGATTGCTTACATCAATTTGAATCCAGCGCTGGTTCGTATTTTGCAGCGCCGTCATTTTGCTGGCAATCTGTTCACTTTGGGGTGTGGGATGGGCGACGGGTGTATTAAACCCAAACACAGTTATGGCTAAGGCGACACCCGCTAGGAGGGTTCCTGAACGGCGCAGCCACTTTGTAGACCTGATGGTTTTCATTGAAACTTCTGAGGTAACAGCATCATCCTCTTAGTTCCATTTTATGGATCATGGTTAAATTGAGATCGAAGTTTTTTCGCCCGTTGGGTAATCCCTTGCCAATCCCCAGACGCGATGAGGGGTTTGGGAAACAAATCTCCCGCCAAACCGACCGCGATCGCACCGGCTGTGATAAAGTCTTTAGCATTGGCGAACGTTACGCCGCCTGTAGGAATCAGGGGAATATGACCCAGAGGTCCTTGTAAGGCTTTGATATAACTGACACCGCCTACCGCCTGGATAGGAAACACTTTAACGCAACTTGCCCCCGCATCAATAGCGGTAACAATTTCACTGGGAGAAAGTGCGCCGGGAACGATGGGAACTCCAGCGTTAACAGCCGTATTAATTAGACTGGTATTGGTATGAGGGGTAAACAGAAACTCAGCCCCCGCATCAATAGCTTGATGTACTTGTTCCAGGTTTAATAATGTCCCTGTACCAATCGTACAGTTTGGTAACTCTTGGCGCAGATGACGAATTAATTCCGCCGCTGCGTCTGTATTCCAGGTAATCTCAATTAACTTTATTCCTCCTGCGGCTACCGCCAGCGCCATTTGACGTCCTAACGATTGGTCAGACGCCCGAATTACGGCAATGGTACGATGCTCTTGCAGAAGAGTCAACCAAGATTGATTTGATATACTCACAACGTTATGCTTACTTCTGTCATCTACCTTAAGTCAAATGGTACTGCAATTAAGGCTGGTGGGTAGTGACCACCCTACAGTATATCAAGGGTTTCGGCGCTTCCAAAATACAAATGTTCAGTGCCATTGAAATTAAGTCAGTGCCAATCACTTTAAATCAAAAGTCACCGACTTACTGAGTTGATAGTTGCGCTGTATTCGCCCTAAACGCTTAAAGGCTGACTACAAACTCTTAATTCAGTAACATTCACTCTAGGTTAAGTCGTATAAATAATTCAAGGATTATAGTCAGGGCTTCAGAGTTATTTTACAGGCTAAAGCCCTTACTACGAACTACAAACTAATTCACCGCTTAGCCGTAGCCGTTTGCAGCCATTGCTGTAACTGTTGCTTAACTTGTCGTTCCCTTTGTGCAACGGTTGCACCAGCTTCACCCATCTTATTCTCAAACTCAGCTTGCTTGTATTCTACAACACTAGGTTCTACAGTTTGAGATTGTGCTTTTAGTTGGTTGTACCAGGCGGCAAAAGTCTCTAGGCGCTGCTTCAAACGCTCATAGCGATTGCGCTCAATTTCAGCCCCGTTGATATCACGATTAACCTCGCGATTATTCATCGTAGCATATTGATGCTGCACATCCGTATAGGCTTGGCGCAAATAGGGCAAAAGGCGATTTTTAAGCGCTTTGGAGACGGCGATAACGATAGCTTTGGAACGAAGCCCAGGTGTTTTTGGCGCGGCTTCATCGTTTTCGTTCTCGATTTTATTTACCCTTGCCAAAATCTCCGATAAGTTTTCTTGAAAAATCCCGCGAATTTCACCCGTTCCGTCTTTCACTTCAGCCAAGGTTTTAGAGAAAGCCTCTTGGACAATTTCTTGAATTCGTTCTGCCCGTTCCCTTTCTGCGGATTTAGCTTTCTGAAAATCAGTGGTGATGCGTTCTTTAGTAGAGTGAGACATTTTTTATCCCTCGTTGCTTTGATTAACTCGGTTTCGAGACTTCTGGTAAAAAGCTTTTCTACTCCCAATTTAATCTTGCCAAATTTATGCCTAACTTTCCGGTGTGGTTTACCCCCAGTTTTGGCGTACTAATTCGACAAACGGTAGGGAGACTACGACATCAGGTACGGATATCCGACGATTGAGCTTGTTTCATCAACTATCCAGTTGAGGCGGATTCCTGTTTCCTTCTTTCCCCCCTTTCAAAGGGGGCTAGGGGAGATCTCCCGATGTTCAATACACACTTCCCAGTCGTATTGTGCATTTTCCCAACCTACTTGACTCTCTTGAAAGCAGGGAACAGGAAATAAAGGCAGAAGTCTAGGATATATTATTTTACCCTTGGCTTTTGGCTTGGTTCTTCGCCACGGATAATTTTTTCTTTAAGAGAAAAACAACAAATTGACAATAAGGTCTATATTTAGCTTTTTTGTTGACATTGGCAAATTTGGCAATTTCCTTACTGAAAATGCCAACCGTCCAAGACTTAGATGGATATTTTTTACTCAACCACTCAATCACAGCATACAGTAACAACAAATATATCCTTGTTCAATTAGTAATGATTGGCGTAAATCATCTTTTTGCGGATAGTTATCATAATCAGCATAAGGCTGTGAGCGGTGTTCTAACAATGAGCGGGGTTCGTTCCCTTTGACAATATGCTTCATGCTAGTCAGTCAAAAAACTAATCAACGTTTGCCCCCGAACAACTTCCGGGTCATTTTCTCCCAGTAACTCAGCGAGTTCTTGCAGTTTAGTTTTAGCCTCCTCTATTTTATCTTCATCGATCAAGGCAAAACAAGCATTGATTTTCTCCTGCACTTGATTGGGGCGTTCTTTCACCCCCATCAATTCATATAAAATTGAATTGCTATCTCTACCATAGGTATGAGGGGTTACTTCGACGAGTTGATAGTCTTCTAAAATAAATACATTTTCTCGTTTCACATTACTCAGAACTTGAGGCGAATGAGTTGTCACGATAAACTGGCAATTCGGAAAGGTACGGGTTAGGCTGGGAATTACGATTCTTTGCCATTGGGGATGCAAATGTAAATCGATTTCGTCAATTAAAACAATACCTTTGCCTTCTAAGGCATTAACTCCCAAGCCGGGATTAGCAATTGCCAATCGCCGCGCTAAGTCAGTCACCAACATTAACAGCATTTTTTCTCCATCTGAGAGTTGCTCTAGCTTGAAATCTTGATTATTCTTGGTGATTGTTAAGGAAGGGGAGACAGGGTTACGAGTAAAATCAATATTTCTTTGGGATTTTGATCTAACTACTCGCAGGTTATGAAAATGGTTATCGGGAAATTCGGCTAAAAATACTTCTATTGCCTTTCTTATTACTTCTAAGTTGGGATTCCTATATGCATTATCTTGGCGCAAGCGAATTTCATTTTCGTAATCCTCCTCTTGTCTGAACCATATCAAAAAATCTTGAAAATTCTTTATTTCCGGATTAAATGCTCCCCGATAAGCATTCAATTGATTAATTTTGCATTGAATAATTGTGATATCTAAATCATCTAAATCAATGGGTTGAGTACCTAAAATCATTCGATGAGTTCTGTAATATATTAGTAACGGTAAATTTAGAGCTTGATTCTCTTCTTGTAATTGTTGGCGCAAATATTCAATATAATGATTGACTTGATCATAGTTTCCTGGAATTTCTTGTTGATTAATATTTTTTTGAATATACCAACATATTTCATTATTAGAATCTAATGAAATTTTAATGGATGCATAAAACTCTTTATTCCCAAGTTTAATATCATCTATCGTCAAAATTTTATTGATTTTCTTATAAACAGTATCTGATTCAAAAAGATCAGTGAGTTCAATTTTAAGTATTCGTATTTCTAATTGAATTAACAGAGCAGCAATGCAATCCAATATAGCTGATTTTCCTGAACCATTGATTCCAATGAGTATGGCTGTATTATCAGGTGAAAATTTAAAATGTATTTCTTGAAAACATCTAAAATTTTGAATATGTAATTCATCAATATGCATAAATAGCCCAAAATGGATAATTTATATAAATTATTTTACTTTAAAACCTTTGCCAATTCAAGTAAACTCAGCCATTAGCCCTCTACAAAATCTCAATCACTTGCCTAGCCATCCTCTAGCGTCAATCTAGGAATCAAAGTTAACGGCTACAAGACGTAATCAGTCAATTGTAGGGGCGGGTTTAGCCACTAATTTAGCTTTTCAAAGATAACTGAGCAACAAAACCCGCCCTATCTCACTTTTCACGGGAATTCTATAAACCTGAGTCGGGGCGGGTTTAGTCACATCTTGGTGAAACCGAAAAGATAGTAGTGAAACCCGCCCCTACACAATCTACAAATCTCCCAATTTCTAACTCAAAACTTACCTCCCTTCGTTGCGCCACATACAGTGAAAACTAATAAATTAAACCACCTTGGGTTTCGTTCCTCAACCCAACCTACGAAGGTAATAAAAGGTGATATGCTCCCTTCACATTCGCCTTATCCAGAATCCTCCTTTTCCAGCAAAGTTAATAAATTCAATTCTTTATTCGCTACATACATCACCGGATTCTTCTGCTTAATCACATTACCCTCTTGCACCGCTCTTTTTAACCAATCCTCCATCTGTCCTTTTCGTACCTGCAACGATTCAGCCAGAGATTTCGCATCTTGAGGTTGCTCTAACTGGTTGAGGATAAAGGGTAAAACCGCTTCATAGATATCTTTGGCGGGTAAATTAATAGAAATCGTTTTATCCCCGCCTAAATCATCTCCGGCTGAGGATTTCTCAGACTCTATTACTCCCCCATCAACTTTGCTTTCTTCAGCCTCAGCTATAGCGGCGTCTAAAATTGTACGCAACGGTTTATTCCAAGGGGCTTCTGGAAAAACGATTCCTCCCTTTTCCAGCAATTTATGATTTCCTTCGGGTACAGTTCCCTGCATTCGTACAAAAACCGGGACATCTTTTACCTGTCTCAACACCTCAGTCGCCCCCGCCCAGGTTCCACCTTTACCAACAGCAGAACTAATCACTAACGCATAATCAGCTAACGCATAAATATACTTGTTTCGCCCCATAGCATTACCCGCGCTGAAACTAGCGTCGGGGTCATACGCAGACACTAATGTCAGTCTACCTTCTTTAATTCCAGCACGATACTTACTCGCCACAGCCGCCTTCGTTAAACTATCAGCAAGTACGCCCACAGCGTTCCCACCTGCTGCTAATATACCTAACATGGAAGCTTGATCTACCCCACGCGCCCCACCAGAAATCACATTGATTCCTTGTTCAGCACATGTCTGGACAACTCTTTCAGTATAATTGAGTCCTTCTTGATCAACATCACGAGAACCAACGATAGCCAACCCAGCTTGAGAAAGCAATTCTCTAGTCCCAATTCCATAGAGAATAGCGGGTGCATTATGATTCAATCTTTGCTTCAGATATTGAGGATAAAGAGCGTCACCTCGTCCCAGTATCCATAACCCCTGATTCGTCCACTTTTCCACCGCTAAACCTAGCATAACACCGCGCTCAAGTAAAGCGACTAACCGATGAGACTCAAGCTTGCCAATGGTAATTTGGGATAAGCGATTTTTCAGGGTTTGATCAAGCAAATCCTCCGGAATCATGTCATTTTCCAGCAACCAACTCGCTACCGTATTATACTCGCTCAGGGTTAAGGGTTTGGGTTCAGTTTGACGATTTTGTCCAAAGCTGGCACACAATAATAAAATGGCTTGAGTATTGGGTGACAGCAGATGGTAATCCATAATCTTCTAATTGGCTTACGCTAACGAATTGAGTGTCAATGCCAACGGAAAAACCTGACCACTTCCAGCACGACGCAAAAGTGCAGCAATGACCGTGAATGTCCAACGTGAATCTACCATATCATCAATTAAGAATACTGCACCCTTCATGCCTTGCCAAGGCTTCACTTCAAAGACACCATCGAGGTTATGCGCTTGTTGGTAACTATTCCCCATCTGTTTTTGTGGCTGAGTTTGGCGAACTTTCTGCACAATTGGCTGAAAGGGTAGTTGTAATTGATTGGCGAGTCGTTGGGCAAAATTTGGCACAAGTTGTGGATGACGTAAGGAAGGAACACAAGTTACCCAAGTAGGAAAAGGTTGAGGGTGCCAACGTCGAATCATCTCAAATGCACCCTGCACCAAGGCGTCATCAAAATCATGATTATCGTATTTCCCTTGTTTAACTAATTCTCCCCAACCTGCATCCCCCCAAAGTGATAATGCTCGTCCGGGTTCAGCGCGTAAATTGTCGCGAATTTTCCCAGAAAACCCATAAATAGGGAGCGCTTTAGATGCCCATTGTTTACGATGTTCGATAATTTGGTCACTACGACGGAGATACTGAATTGCTTGATTAACTCGGTCTAGGGAATAGGTTTCGGGTAATAACGGTCTACCCAAGCATACCGCACATTTACCGCAAGGCGTTGGCTGGGGATCATCTAATTCTTTGGCGAGAAATGTCATCAAGCATTCTCGACTGTTCATATAGTCCAACATGCGAGTTTGTTCTTGGCGACGAATTTGGGTTAACCGTTTAATTTTATCTGTATCCGGTTGATAAAATACGGGCGTCGCATACCATTTAGAGCCTTGTTTGGTTACGGGTGCAGGGGACTCCAGGGATAACAATTTCAACACCTTATTAATTTGTCCATTAGAAAGATTGAGATGCTGCTCGATTTGGGGAACCGACAATCCATCTTCTGCTTGTTCTAATGCCTTTAAAACATCTTGAACATGAGCCTCTGGCGGAAAGGCAGTTTGAATAAAATAATCAGTAATTTCCTGGTCTTCATCACCACTGAGCAGAATCCCATAAGCTTGCTCTACCGCTCTCCCCGCGCGTCCGACTTGTTGGTAATAATGAACCACAGAACCTGGACGCTGGTAGTGAATGACAAATCCTAAATCCGGCTTATCAAATCCCATTCCTAAAGCAGTTGTAGCGACTAAAGCTTTAATTTCATTGTTGAGGAGTTGGTCTTCTAAGGTTAAACGCTGTTCATGGGTTAGAGCCCCATGGTATGCTTGAGCATTAATGCCTTGCTGATTTAACCAATGGGCAACTCGTTCGGTATCTTTAATCGTCAGGGCGTAAATAATCCCACTTCCGGATAAATTTGGCAGCTGTTCAGCTAACCACGCCATGCGTGCGGCGGGACTCGGTAATTTGATGGTTTGTAATTGTAAGCTTTTTCGGGTTAGAGTGCCTCTGGATACAAGCAAATTAACACCCAGTTGAGTAATAATATCGTTAACTACTCGGTTATTTGCTGTGGCGGTTGTGGCGAGGGCGGGAATGGTTTGAGGAAGCGCTTGCAAAACACGGACGATGCGCCGATAGTCGGGGCGAAAATCATGTCCCCAGTCGGAGATACAATGGGCTTCATCAACAACGAATAAGCCAATTCGTTGCGATATGGGTAACAGAATGGTTTGGCGAAAGTTTTCATTGGCGAGTCGTTCGGGAGAAATGAGCAGAATATCAATGATTCCCCCTTGTAATTGAGTGTTAATCTGTTCCCATTCTTCTGAATTACTGGAGTTAATCGTGGCGGCGTTAATATTAATGCGTTCAGCGGCGACAATTTGATTTCGCATCAAAGCCAGGAGGGGTGAAATCAGCAGGGTGGAACCCGCACCACTATTTCGCAGCAAGCGAGTAGCGAGAAAGTAGACAATGCTTTTCCCCCAGCCTGTGCGTTGTACAACCAGGAGCCGCGATCGCGCTAGAATTATGCTAGCGATGGCTTCCCATTGTCCATCCCGGAATTGAGCAGTTGGATTATTGAGAGCTTGGCGCAGCAGTGACAGCGCTTGGGCTTTGAGTTGGGTTGTCATATCGATACACCGTAACGATAATAGCCAAGGCGGGTTTAGTTTCATTATGGGTTTTCTTCTGAATGTTATCAGTAAAACCCGCCCCTACTGTCCTCAAATTCAAATCAACTTATCAATGGATAATTAATAATTGATAATTGACAATTGATCAATTGGGTCTAAGATCTCTTCATTTACGAAGAAATTAAAAAAGATTTTCCTTAATTTCAATCCTCTTCTTTTAAGGAGAGGTCATTATCCATTGTTCATTATCCATTGTCAATTTGTGAATGGAGTGGCTCAAAAGATTGGCGGACTGGGCGTTAGCTTTAAAATTGTTTAACCCTAGGAATGCGAAAAAGGCGAGAAGTATGTCTCGTCGTTTAAACTTCATGTTGTTTACCTTCGCCAAATAGAAAAGTATCAGATATTATATCCTTTTAGAGAGAGGTTTTACGGGAACGCCTCTCCCTAATAGAGCCTGCTATATCTGGCACAATCTTTTTTGCCTACTCTAGATACTTAGTGAGACAGGTTTTGTTGTCGCATCCTGAGTTTATCCAAAAACTGGATAACTACCCTTTCCAGTGGTCTATCTTGAATCCTTTGAACAAATTTAGTTAATGGGTTGAGTTCAATAACATAATTCCCAATTTGAATCCCCAGCGGTGCTAAATGCTTACCGGATAGTTCCTGGTGCAGTAAGGGAAACTTGCCCTGCTTTAAATAATCAATGAGCCACAGCACATCACTATTTCTTCTGTGTTCCTCATCTTTAAATCTGTCCTGCTCACTTCCAGCAATTGTATCCTTGTCAAAAGAAATAATGCCTGTTAAATTAAACAGTGGGCTTTGGCTGATGTAGCATAGAGTTTGTTCCCTTGTGGGAATTACACCCAGGTTTTTTGAGTCGAGGAAACGGGCGATGAAAGCTAGAGGTCGAGGAATGGCACTTTGCGTATCACTAATATCAGGTGCGATGAGTAAAGAAGGTTGACCTTTGATAGCACGTTGTAGGTCAGGACTATCGAGGATACTTTCTTCAATTTGTCGAATCTGACTGTCCGCGTCTGAATTACACCGCTTTAAAATATCTCGCCATCTGTCGCCACTTAAAAGCTCTAAAAGGGCGATGTACTTGCACCCTAAACTGTGACCTATCCAAAAATAGTTTTCTGGATTTTGATAAACTTGAGTTGGATAGTTGAGTTTATTGGCAATTTGGGAAATTTCCTGGGACAGAAATTTCTGTTCTTTTAACAAATTAATTGAAACAGACCAATGGCGAAAGGTAAACCGGAATGGTAGAGCAATAATCGTATAACCTTCATCAAACAACGCCTTTAATAAATAGCGATAAAAAACGGTCGGTAAACTGCCAAAGAAAGCACCGCCGATAAATTGAATAACACCTTTGGGATTGGGATGAATAGCAACCCAACTAAAGGAAAGTGGCGAAAATTTTATTTTCTCGTTCATATCAGTTGATTTTGCTTTTAGGGGGGTAGGGGAAATCTGAATATGTAGTAAGCCGAAGGAAAATTAGTATATTTCCTAAGTATGGTAGTAGAGACGTAACCTGCTACATCTCTACTATCTTTTTGGTCAAAATCCAGGTTGATACCGACTGAATTACGGTTTAAGCTGTGATTGTTTAACGGCTTGGAGCTTGGGTTTCTAACTCACTGATCCGTTCCACCATCGCGCTTAAAACCTGTTGCAAGCTATCGGTGGTGCTTGAGATTGCTCCATTGCTCAGATTCGGGGGGGTAAGAGTAAGCCGATCAGGATTTTCTCGGATAATTTCGGCTAACCCAGGGTCAAGATCAAGAATTTCCGGAGGAAGTTGCCGTATCGGAAAATTTGGGAATTGAAACTGAGTCAGTTTAACTTGAGAACCGCCTGTAGCCGTGGGAAGTGCATAAGCAAGTTGGTCAAAGTCTTCCTTGCTTGTGGGAAAGTTTTTTGGCAAGAATGTTCCTCGTTGCTGAGGAGTCAGCAACAAGTCAAAGGAGCTAGAACCAAATAAGTTGGCTAGGGAAAGCGTAACAAATCCACGTATTTCAGTATCTGCTTTGTCAACAACCTCTTTTTTGGTTACATCAGGTTGTAAGAGAAATAATCCGGTATCTCGTGGACCAATGGATATCAAATAGGTTTGGGTAGTTGGGGTCTGACTAACGGGATTTAATGGACTATTCAAACCCGCGACATCAAAAAATGCTAGTAGCGGTTGGCTGTTTAGGTTTGGAGATTGAGCGGTGAAATTGACTCGCAGTCGGACAGGGACACTGCTATTGAGATTAGAAATTGTCAAAAAGTAACCCTGGATAATAGTCCGACCTGCGCCTAATATGTCAGCAGCCGGCTGCACTAGGGGTTTAACCAAAAGCTCGAAAGTAGAAACAACTGTGGATACAGCCATTAGCTTGAAACTCCTTTAATAGAACATCAGAACCTAGTACCGCTTCCGAGAAATTCACAATGGTTTGATTGTCAGCATTTTAGTAAGGCTTGACTGATCAATTAATTTCCGCCGCGCTGTACTTAATGATTAACCGGGTTGTCCCTCGGTTATTACTAGAAACGAGGATTAAGGGGGGACTATTCCAGATTGATACAAAACTTTACATTAGGAGTTGAAGCGGAACCACACAAACAAAGAGGAGGCGATTGAAATCGCGGAACCACACAAACTTTCGTCCGCCTGTGGCGGCTGTGAGTATTCGTCAGTATGAAAAAGCCCTAGAGTCTCTGGTTGAGTACAATTGTACTGCTTTTAGCCAAGAAATTGAGTTCTTGGCGGGTGTAGGAGCTTACTCACGGCAGTTTATAACTAGCAACCCGTACCTTTAAGTCTCCCTCTTGGGGAGGGTAGCTAAAAATAAATGCTCCCTCTTGAATTTCACCACTGGACAAAAAGTTAATAGTTTGTTCCCCTGATTCTTGAACTCCCGCTGCTGTTGTGAGTTCCGCCACCACCTGAACAGATTCCGCCGTTCTACCTCCACTATTGGTGACTGTGAAGGGGACATAAAATTGTCCCTTTACTTGGCGAATTTCTACTTGTTTAATAGTTACACAGAGGATAGGGGGTTGACTGTCTCTACCCAGTCCTCTAAATGTGACCAGTCCCACAATTGTAATTAAAATGAACAGGGCAATGGTAAAGCTGACCCACTCCGCCGGGGAACGATGAGAGGAGTTCGCTTGATCGGAAGAGTGATCACTCATCTGTTTTTCGCGGCTGGATACCTCGTCTATGTACTCTTATGTGGGGAGGAAAGCCTCGTCCATAGCTAGGCTATGGGCAGGGTAGTTGACATCATATCGCTAAACGTCCAGCAGCACCGCCAATAGTGGCAGGTAGCCCTAATAACAGCGTATACCGCAACCACAAAAACCACGGATCACTCAAGCTAAGACGGTTGAAGAACCACAACATTAAAGCCGAAGCCAGCAGTGAAATCAAGTAGGAGAGAATAGTTTTCCCGATAGGAGTTGGCAAGATTCCTTTCTGTAGGCGGCGTGGGCGTTGGTGGGCAAAGCCAGCAGCAAAAACAATCCCGTAGGAAATGAGTAAGGAGGCGGCAATAATGACCAACAGCCAAGGGGGTGATGCGGCAGCCGCTAGGGTGGGAATTTCGTCAGTCGGGGCAATACTAAAGGCAACAATAATTGCACCGATTAAGGTCGCACTAATATCAGCTATCATATCCCGGAAACCGAGTTGCTTGATCTGTGGCTGGATGATTATAATCGACCGTGAGCCTTGACTGGATTCAAATTCAGCCGATTGTTCTGGCAGTAGCGATCGCGCCATCGCTACACCCAAGGAAAATGGTACACTCTCAAAAATTACTTTTCCCAATGCTTCATCAATTGGAGTTTCTCCGGTAATTCGACGCAGCAAAATTAGAATAACTGTCGCACAAACAATGCCAATTGCCAAGGCTTCTACGCTTTCTATTGCCGCATGAACTATCCCATCACGCCTGCTTTTGCGGAAGCCTTCGCTGCGATTAAATAAAAACACAGCTAGATAGGTAATGCTTAGAACCCCCAGTAATATGATAGGTTCAATATAAGAACCTATCCACCAAACCTCCATAGTATAGAGCAGAGGAATACCAAATAAGAAACCACCGAAAATACCTCGAATGATTTGATGAATCTCTAATAACCAAGTCGGTGAATGCTGTTGTGTCTGGATCAGTTTAACCATAGTCTATTTAACTAAGAAATTTATGATGGTTGAATCAGTCACTCATCTCTCATCCCCAACTCCTGGCGTCGATGGAGCCATCGAGACACATCACTAGCTGTAATAATTCCCTGTAGATCTCCATTGTTAGTCACTAACACTCGCCCCATTCCTGTATTTTGCATCTTTTGCAACACATTAGATATAGTCTCATCCGGACGAGCGGTTAAATCCTTCTGCACAGGTTTCATAATATCTTCAACCCGATAGCTTTTCCATTGTTCTCGTGAGATTTGCTTAAACACAGCGAGTAACCAGCAATGGCTAGAGCGCTTACTGATATTGGGGACAGGATTAGTGGTGCTGTGGATTTTAGCCACAAGTAAATGGGTTGACCGTTATTTGTCACGACTGATTAATTGGGCGTTGCCGCGCTGGACGACACTTAATGTGCAAAATTACGCCAGTTTGCTACGTCTGTCTGGTGATTACACCGTAATGGAGATGGAAGTACATAACAAAGGACAAAGAACAAAAGACTCATTAAAGAAAGAAAAGAGGCGGTAGACCGCAATGCTACAATCAGAGGGGGTAACGGGGAAAGCGAGGTTCGATTCGGGAATAAAGGGATTGAGGTCAATCCTGAATAGATTGGCTACATTAAAAACTATTGATGCTCCCACCTTAATCGGGCGCTGCACTGAATCAGGGCACTTAGGGAAGCAAAATACCCCACATTACTCAAAACGCTTTGAGGGACATGGCTATGCAGTCGGAACAACAACAGCGAATCATGGGCTACTTTATGGAGGAGGCACAAGACCACCTCAATACCATAGAGCAAGGTTTGCTAAATCTGCAAAGCACCATCGAAGACGCTGAGACGGTGAACGAAATGTTCCGCGCTGCTCATTCGGTTAAGGGCGGAGCAGCTATGTTAGGACTCAATAGCATACATCAAACTGCCCATCGCCTAGAAGATTACTTTAAAATCCTCCAAGAAGCTCCGATTAGAGTAGATACTCACTTAGAATCCCTGTTGCTGCGAGTTTTCGATATCCTCAGCGCTCTTTTAGGGCAGCTGCAAGGAGCTTATGGATTGACCGACGAAACAGCCAGTACGATTATGTCTGATGCTGAGCCTGTCTTTGAGCAACTCAACAGCTATCTGCAACAGTTAGTCCAAAACACTCAAGCGGCTGGTGATACTCCTTCCCTAGCCAATTCATCTCAATCCTCTAGTAAAGGAACAAAAACCTTGCCCGCCACCTTTAAACGAAATGTGCTGGTAGAACTGCGGGAGATGTTGCAACTGTATAAGCAGTCGGATACTCCCGAACATCGCCACGCCCTGCAAGAACATTGCCAAAGGTTGATCGAATTAGGCGATCAATTAGACTTACCGGGGTGGGGTGAATTACTAGAGATATCAAAAAGTGCGATCGCGAATCTTGAAAATTCCTATCGCTTACTCGCTAGTGTCACCATTAAGGAAATTAAACAAGCTCAAGAATTAGTTCTGAGCGGGCGCTCCGTTGAGATTGTACCCAGTGAACAACTCAAAGCCCTGGCACCAGACGCCACAACAGTCGAATCAGCGACAGCACCTGATATTAGCACCCATTCTTCCCATCAACCAACTCCTGTAACCGAGGAATCCGACCTAAACCTAAATAAAGCCACCCATCTCCCCGATAGTCGAGATACCTATATCCAATCCCAGGATACCTATATCCAAGATCCAAACGACACAACAGAGTTCAGACACGATCAACTCCAATTCTCGGTGGTTCAATCCTCAAACTCGATCTCTCCCCTCTCCGATCAGGGCGAACCCGAAGTGGGTATCGCAGAACTCAATAGTTTAGCCGATATTTTTGAAACTCAAACACCTGATTTCGATCAAAGTTGGCAAGAAGAAGAAATTATCAGCCTAAATGCTCAATCCTTAAACTCTGATTCAGATGATTTTCTGAATCTTGAAGACTCGAATGATTTCTCGGATCTAATTGAGGATAGTGAGAATTTAACAAATAATGACTTAAGGCAAGGGTTAGCGGATGAGTTCGCCCTAGACGCGATCGCAAATCCTCAAGCATCAAAAGAATCATCGGATTCCTTTGATATCTCATCCAGCTTGACCGATGACTTTTCTGATCTACTATTTGAGTCAGATAGCTCAGAAGATTCCGACCCAATGAGTCAATCAGGTGATGACTTAAAGAGTTTATTTGGTGATAGTTTCTTTGACGGGGAAAGAGAAAATTCGCCAGCAGCCATTCTTAGTTATTCAGAACTTGAGGATTTGGACGTAGATGAGGACTTTCTCCAATCCTCCCTTGAGGGCGATGAAACCGTCTCAGAATCAGACTTTGACTTTGATGACCTGCTAGAAATTTCCAGCAGTGAAGAAAATCTCCAAACCCCAGGAGAATCAGTCAATCAGAGCGATTTAGCTCTGGAAGACTATCTAGACAGTAATGATTTAGATTTAGATCTAGAAAACCATTTAGACAATAGCAATCAAGCTGATACAATCGACATCGAATCAGCAACACCGGAAGCGGGAGATGTATCAAATATGTTTGAAGAAACATCTCTCGACGATTTTGCTCAAGAAGCTTGGGAAGAGTCAGAAGACCTCCCCGATTTTGAGGCTCTCAATGACTTCTTTGATTTAGAATCACCTGAAGTTGAATCGACGCCAGTCGATAGCTTGACTGACCCAGAAGAGGTTTCTATCGTTGATATGCCCCTATCCAGGGATGAAGCTTTATTGAATGAAAGCACAACTTCATTCCAAAAGGATGGGGAAAGTTCGGAGTCATGGTTTGAGGAAGAAGGCGACGAAATTCTGCCAGGAGTAACAGAAGATGCCGAAGAACTCTTTGCTGAAGAAGGTGAAGAGTCATTGGACTCAACGGTACAGGTAGAGGATTTCGAGATCGATTGGTTAACGGATGAATCTCAACAGACACAACAACCGTGGACATCGGAAACTGAATCAGCAGCTGACCTATTTGGCGATTGGGAAACACCACAGACGCCATCTAGCGAAGATTTAGACGCCCTCTTTACTGAAGATGAAGATGGTGAGGAGTCATTTGACTCAAGCGCCGAGGTAGAGGATTTAGATGCAGATTGGTTAACCGATGAGTCAAAAGGGACACCGCAACCGGAAACACCACAAACCCAAGGGGATTTATGGGGCGAGTGGGAAACAACAGAAACACCGCCGAGTGAAGAGTTAGACGACTTATTTGGCGAAGCAGAAGAGGAAGCATTAGCCAGCAACGCCGAGGTAGAGGATTTAGATGCAGATTGGTTAACCGATGAGTCAAAAGGGACACCGCAACCGGAAACACCACAAA